>JBFEWU010000215.1:0-8100 GCA_041546215.1 Draconibacterium sp.
AGCTGTTCCGATCCATATCTCCCCATTATTTCGTTCAAGAATATCATAGACCGCGACAGGGCTATTTAATTTTCTGTAATGATTTGGTTCAAAATATTCATAATCGTCCATTTTCGGGTGAATTCTAAAAATGCCATTTCTTCTGGTTCCAATCCAAAGGTTTCCTTTCAGGTCAAACTGCAAGGCACTAACCGCTATATTCTGAACATACCCCGGAAGGTTTACTTTGCGGGGGAGTTCCTGATTAAATTTATTTGCATATCTCCATTTGTAAAGACCCGATGGTGTTCCAAGCCACAAATTACCCTCTTGGTCAGCTTCCAGACAGTTTATGGTTTGGAATGTTATATCCTTGTTAAAAGCAGGACTTACAAAGCCCGAATCCATAGAGTTATAATAGCAAAGTCCTCCCAAACGCGTAGCAATCCATAAGGTTTGGGATGTTGCGAGAATATCGTTAATTATATTGGATGGCAGTTTATTTGGCCCATTTGAAAAGCTTGTAAAGACATGGAAATTGTTTCTTTCTGCATTGTAAAGGTTTAGGCCGGCTCCGCGCGTTCCAATCCAGAGCAAACTGTCGTTGGGATTTTGATATATGCATGAAATGTCGTTCCCTGAGATGGAACTGATATTGTCGGGGTGGTGATGGAAATGTTCGAAGTGGTGTCCATCGTATTTATTCAAGCCATCTGCAGTGCCAAACCACATGTAGCCCTGCTTGTCCTGGAATATGGCTTTTACACTTGATTGACTTAGCCCATCTTTAATTGTGAGGTGTGAAAATTTAGCCCTTTCTGCCTTAAGACTAAAGCACAGAATGGCAAAAATCAACGCAGGAATTATCGTTCTAATCATGTATTATAAATAGAAATTGATGTTTTGTAAAGGTATGACATTTAAATAAATTTCAAAAAGCCCATAAGTGTCAGAAATAGAGACCAATAGAATGTGATTATGAAATTTGTTAAAATCTGTTAATGAATGATTCGTCCAAGTTGATGAATGAAACAGACGGGTATGGGTTATTGAATATACAGCAAAGCGAATGATATGTACTTTTTATTAAGAAGAATCAAACGTAGTTTTATTCTCCGTGTTTGATCCCATAATGAATTTTTGAAACCATTTAATAACTAAAGTAAATTGTATGAAAAAGTATTTGTTATTGTTACTTGCTTTCACTTTTTGCGGCCTGCTCTCTTATGGGCAAAACGTAACGGTTAAAGGAAAAGTGACGACAAGTGATCAATTGGGGTTACCAGGGGTAACCATAGTTGAAAAAGGTACCACCAATGGTACAGTTTCTCGATCGGATGGAAGTTATGAGCTTACAGTAAGCAGTGCTGATGCTGCTATCTTGTATTCTTTTATCGGATTCATCGGGCAGGAAATAGCAGTTTCCGGACAAACCACAATTGATGTGGTTTTAGAAGAAGACACACAGGACATCGATGAAGTGGTTGTTGTGGGTTACGGAACACAGAAAAAGGCGAATATTACAGGTGCAACCGCTGCAATAGAAATGGATAAGGTACTTGGCAACCGCCCGGTTACAAATGCTGCGATCGCTTTGCAGGGATCCATTCCCGGATTGCAGGTAACCAATACCTCGGGGCAGCCTGGCAGCGAAGGTCTGAGTTTTAATATAAGAGGTACCACATCCATTAATGGTGGTGGACCATTGGTGTTGATGGATAATGTTCCAGTGAATATTTATGACGTTAATCCACAGGATATTGAGTCTGTTACGGTTCTGAAAGATGCAGCAGCAGCTTCTATCTATGGTGCACGTGCTGCTTTTGGTGTAATCCTTATTACCACTAAAAAAGCAGATAAGGATCAACCTGTGCGTTTCAATTACTCCAATACCTTTAGCTGGCGTCAACCCGAAGAGGTATTAAAGAAAGCGTCGACATATGATTTTGTTCATGCGCTTCAGGACTGGGGTGTAGATGCCTTTTGGACCGGACCGGATATTGAAACCTGGGTGAATTTGCTGGAAGATAACAGGGAGAATCCCGGGAAATATCCGGATGGATACCAGGTGGTGGACGGATTAAGGTATCCTTTGGTTGATACAGACTTAATCGGAGCCTTTCTTAATGATCCCGGTTTTACACAAATCCACAATCTGAACTTTTCAGGAGGTAGTAAAAAAACCGCTTACCGTGTTTCTGCAGGGGTTAGTGACGAAGATGGTATTATTGTAACCAGCAACGATAGCCACAAAAAGTACAATGTTGCCAGTTATTTAAAGTCTGATGTGACGGATAAACTTACCTTAACGGCAGATTTAAAGTATCACAATACGTATAGAAAATCACCTATCGGGCAGTATAATAATGCCATTACTTTTAATCCTTTTACGCCGGAAGATGGGTATCACGAATTGGAAGACGGAACGCTTGTCCCTTATGACTCACCGGCCATGGCTGAAAAGATAAAGGTAGCTCCGCAGCGTTGGCAAGACGGTATTCGTTTGTTTGGCAAGGCTGATTATGAGTTAATTAAGGATTTAGTTATAACAGGCGAGTTCACCTATTCGAAAAAGAATGAAGATAATGTAACCGGTAATAACCAGGTGCTGACTGTTAATCCTGAGCGTTATGTCTTAAATGCAGTTGATCCTGCAAGAACATATTACCAGAAAACAAATTCAAAAACCATCTATAAAGGATTAAATGCCTATGCTACCTATATCAAGTCAATCGGAGAGCATAACCTGAAGTTTACGGCCGGGCATAACCGCGAAAACCAAAGTTATGAGTGGTTCCGTGCACGCAGGTATAACCTCGTTGATGTAAACCTGCCTGCACTGGGTACAGCCACAGGTATAATCGAAAGCGATGATAGTTTCTATGAATGGGCAGTGATGGGTTACTTTGGAAGAGTTAACTACAATTATAAAGAGAAGTATTTCTTTGAGGCCAACGCACGTTACGATGGTTCTTCACGTTTTGCCGCCGATGATCGTTGGGGATTCTTCCCTTCCTTTTCCGGGGGCTGGAATATGGCCAAAGAGCAATTCATGCAAGATCTTGGATTTTTCAATCAGTTGAAATTAAGAGCATCGTGGGGTGAAGTAGGAAATCAAATTACAAATGGTTATTACCCTTACGTTCCGGGAATGCCATTGTATGAAGCCAGTTGGCTGAACGAAGCTGCTTTGCAAAAATATTCGTCGCTACGTTCTCCTGATCTTGTGAGTGCCGGATTTACCTGGGAAACAGTTCGTAATATAAATTTTGGAACCGATATACGAATCCTGAATAACCGTCTTTCAACCTCATTCGACATTTATCGTCGCGAAACCTTAGGAATGTTGGAGTCGGGTGTAGAATTGCCTGCCCTGCTGGGAACAAGTGCTCCGGAACAAAACTCTGCCGACTTGCAAACCAACGGCTGGGAGTTCGAAGTAACCTGGAATGACAAAATAGGCGACTTCTCATACAATGTTGGTTTTACCTTATTCGACAACCATGCCAAGATTACCAAATTTGAAAGTGAAACAGGTATAATCGGACAAAACTATGTGGGTAGAGAAATCGGAGAGATTTGGGGTTATGAGACCGATCGCTATTATACAACAGATGATTTTGTTGCCGGCGCATTGGATGACGACCTGAGAAATACAATGGGTGCTGACGGTTTAAAAGAAGGTATTTCTGGCCCAAAAGGAAGAACCGTTAATCCTGGTGATGTTAAATATGTTGATTTAAACGGCGACGGAATTATTTTTGCCGATGACAATACCATTCGTCCCAAAATTGATCCGGTAACCGGGGAGGCTATTCCTGGAACTGGCCCGGGTGACAGAAAAATAATCGGGAATAACAGAGCCCGGTATCAGTATGGTATGTTTATTAATGCTGAATATAAGGGATTTGATTTCTCAATGATGCTTAATGGTGTTGGTAAGCAGGATCTATACTGGAACAATCCGGTACGCTTCCCTTATACCGACGAATTTAAGGTAGTATACTCCTACCAGTTGGATTACTGGACTCCGGAGAATCCTGATGCTTATTTCCCAAGAAACTATGCATTGGGTGGAGTGAATTATGGCTACAGCCGTTGGACGCAAACCAAGTATCTGATGAGTGGTGCGTACATGAGAATAAAAAACATCACAGTTGGTTATACATTGCCAGGCTCACTGCTTGAAAAAGTGAAAATCGACAAATTGCGTGTCTATGTCGCTGCAGAAAATGTGGCTAAATTCGATAGCTGGGAAGAAGGTATGAATCCAACCCTTTCCAACAAAAGTGCTGGCGCTACATATCCTTTACTAAAAGGTTATTCCATTGGTTTAAATATGACATTCTAATTTTAAAAAGTTAGTAAAATGAAGACAAAATATATTATATACTGTTTATTCCTGTTGGGTTTAGCGGCCTGTGATGCAGAAGATTACCTGACACATTACCCGAAAGACCAACTGGTGGAGGCAACAACCTTTACCACTAATGCAAATTTCGAGACCTATGCATGGAAGTTCTATGAAGCCTTACCGGGCTACCATTCCAGCCAGCGTATTGACTATTTACAGGAGATGAATTCTGATTTGATGGTAAACAACTCCGGAAGTATTGGCCAGTCCATTTTTTGGCAAAATAAAACTGTTCCTGCCTCAAGTAGTACCTATTCAAATGCCTATTCAAGAATTAGAGATATTCATTTAATGCTCGATAACATCGAGATAAGTGAGCTTAGTGATGAAGAAAAAGCACACTGGGAAGGCGTGGGACGTTTTTTCAGGGCTTACCAATATTTCTTCCTGATGAAGACCTTTGGACCAACGCCACTTATTGACAGAGGATTAACCGATCAGGACACAACAGAGCTATACAAGGCGAGAGCGACTCGCGACGAAATGGCCGATTTCATTCTCGGTGATTTACAGACTGCTGTGCAAAAAATTAATCCCAATGGGAATGGTCCTAATACGATTAATACCGACGTGGTGAATGCACTTTTATCACGCTTTGGTTTGTTCGAAGGAACATGGAGAAAATACCATGGACTGGGCGGCGAAACAAAATACCTGCAGGCAAGTAAGGCAGCAAGTACTGTACTGATTGCAACACATCCTGATTTGCATTCAGACTATGATGCAGTATTTAACTCGGAGAATTTGGCTGGCACAAAAGGTGTGCTGCTATATAAAGCTTACGAGTTCGCCGTACTAACCGGAAACTATGCTCACTATAACCGTTCATCGATTGGGAGTGAGGATATTACCAAAAAAGGAGCCGATATGTTCTTGTGTACCGATGGGCAAACCATCCATACCAGTCCTTTGTTCGATGGAGAGAAAGATCCCTATGATGAATTCCGCAACCGCGATCAAAGGATGTATGTAAATATTGTTCCTCCCTTCCGTGTGGATACTGATGGTAAAAACCAGCTCACCTGGAAATATGATGGCGACCCAAAACATCGGGAGTACATCGATCTGATGGAACAGTTATACCCCAACGAAACTCAGAAGAGACTTCCAACCATGAACTGGCGTGGATTAATTGTTCGTACTTCGCCCCACTTCCGGAAATATAACGAAGGGCATGGATTTAATGTTACGTATTCAGGATATGCATTCCACAAATATTACAACACGATTAGCAGGTTGCAAGGTCAGGATTCTCATGATAAGCCTATTTTCCGTATGGGTGAAGTTTTGCTGAATCATGCAGAAGTATTGCACGAGTTGGGTGAGTTTAACCAAACAGTTTGCGATGCTACAATCAATAAATTACGCGCCCGTGGTGCTGTAGCACCCTTGCAACTTTCTGCAATTTCTGATGATCCGACCCGCGATGCGGATGTTGATCCAATCATGTGGGAAATCCGTCGTGAGCGTTTTGTGGAATTCTTTGGAGAAGGTTTTGGCAGAGCATTGGACATTAAACGTTGGAAAAAGCTGGTTGAATATGGTGCAGAAGAAAAAATTGGTCGCTGGATTGTGGGAAGCAACTACAAGAATAAAGTACCAATCGTTGGTGGCGGGGCAGAAGGCTATGTGAAAATATTTGGAGCACCTCCGGGAGTTCCTGATTATTATTACCTGGAACCACTTCCATCGAACGAAATTGTAATGAATCCAAAACTCGTTCAGAATCCGGGTTGGGAATAAACTGTTTTTTCAATAGATTTAGTTTGATTAGAGAGGAGGGATGCACATTGCTCCCTCCTTGCATTTTTTGATTCATCGTGTCGTAATTTTAATGATCAGCAGGTTATCCCAAAATTATTTTTCTATGGTCTATAAACTTCGTCATGGATTGAAATCACGTCCTGCATATTTTCAAGATCAACAGTATTCTGCTGCATCCTAAAGTTAAGGGGCGGTATTCGCCGAATTGAAATTTAAAAAAAGGTTACTGCACTTCACAAGTAAATCTCAGGGATGGATTATCTTCGCTATAATAGTTTTTGATTAAATATATATTCAATAAATAATGAGCGTACAAAAAACAGGATTACAGGTATTCTCTTTGGTAATTATCCTGGTTATTTTCTCTTGTAAATCACCAGTGGAACAATCAGCAGTAATTACAGAGGCCGAAATAGATAATGCCTGGAAAAAGGGGGAAACCTTAGCCGAAACCGTTTTTGAAAAATACCCTTTGCCCCTGCAAAAGATTAAAACTGATAAGGGGATTAATGTAATGGTAGATCTGGTTCATCAGTGTAAATTCAATACCATGTGGACACTGCCATCCCGCTTAAATTCCATCGGTTTCAGAGCCATTGGCAGCCAGGCATCGTTACATGCTGTCCTCGATCCCAATGCATTTTCGAGGGTGCGGTTTAACTGGAACGACAGCTTAAAAATATTTCCTTTTGCCTGGCATCCGAATTTCGAATATAACGTAATCATCAGCCATCAAAGTGATCACAATGCCCAGGAATATTTGCCAGAAGAACAGGAAGCCTTAATTCAGTTCGTTGAAAATGGCGGAGGATTGGTATTGTTTGGAATGGCACCACCCAACGATTCGGTGGCCAGTGCCTGGTCGTTTAATCATTTATGCAGGAAATTCGGAGCTGAACTTATCGCTTCAACCAATCTGTATAACGACAAAAAATATTCGGTTATTCATGCCGGTTCTGAATGGGAAGTGGTACACAGAGGTACAAATGGAGATGCAGTGGGTGTTTGTCGAAGTGTTGGGAAAGGATATGTTTCAATATTCGGGCATGATGAAATGATTTCGGTACGCCGGAAAGATAAGGAAGAAATTGAGAGGCAAAATATCCGGTTGAACGGGATTATTGAAAAGGTTGCCAGGGGAAAAGCTCCTGTGGGCGGCGAACCTCGCTATCCCGTTTCAGGTGGCGGGGGAGGTGGTATATACCCGGAAATTGAAAAAAACTTTGGCGATATTGTTCTGTTTTATGCGGCAAATCAGAAAAAAGAATTGATTAAAACCGTGGAAGAAGATTTACCCGTGGCAAAGAAATTGGTGGAAGGCTGGCTCCCTTCAAAACCCACGCAGGAACCGATGTATCTGATATTATCATCGGGCGGCGGTGGCGGATGGGCAGTAAACGCCTTTAAGCCCAAAGAAAATGGAATCATCAGTCTCTCGCCTATGGGTGTGCTTTCCATATTTGCACATGAATTGGCACATACCATGCACGGGCCTGTGAACGATGACGGAGGAGTTGCCGGAATTACTCCTATCCCCAACCGCGGAGAAGCACACGCCGGTTGGTTCCAGGGGAAAGTAGACGCCTGGTTCCAGGACGAATTAAAGGAGAAAGCAGTTAAAAAATGCAATAGTCTTTTTGAATTTGATCCCGATGGCAGTAGCCTCGACCTGGTAACACATTACGAAAATGAAGCTTTAAGGACTGAATATGGAAAAGGTAAAGACTGGATAAAAACCTGGTGGGTCTGGCAAAAACTCGACGATCGTTACGGTCCTGCCTGGTACCCGCGCTGGAAGTACATTCAACATACACGCTGGAAAGATACTCCTGGGCACCATTTGTCATGGGACGAAATGGTTGAAGATATGTCGATTGCAGTTGGAGAAGATCTTTTCCCATTCTTAAATGAAGCAGGATTAAGCCTTGAGAAAAAAACAATGG
>JBFEWU010000009.1:0-40453 GCA_041546215.1 Draconibacterium sp.
GTTGTAAATCAAACTAAATATTACTTCAGAGGTCATTCTTCCTCCCTCCCAAAGGCAGGAACATGAATAGAAATAGGATTAATGGGGAAACAGCAAGATAATATTTGTGTACACTGTGGAGCAGATTGCGGAAAGCATCCGGTTATCCGGCATGATCTGAGCTTCTGCTGCAAGGGTTGTCTTACGGTGTATCAACTCCTGAATGAAAACAAGCTTTACAATTATTACAAGCTGGAAGAAACGCCGGGAATAAGGGTAGAAACGACATCTGAATTTGGAAATAAATATGCATTTCTCGACAATGATGAGGTAAAACAAAAACTCATTTCCTTTTCGGAAGGCGGGATTTCAAAGGTGAAATTTTTTATCCCTGTCATTCATTGTGCATCCTGCATCTGGTTGCTCGAACATCTGCAAAAATTACACCAGGGAATTAAATATTCCTTTGTAAACTTCACCCGGAAAGAGCTTGACCTCACTTTTGATGAAAGTAAAATTACGCTTCGTCAGTTGGTCGAATTATTATCCTCCATCCATTATATACCCGACCTTTCACAAAGTCAGTCTGACAAAACTGAAGATAAATCGTACAAGCAACTGTTGTACAAAATCGGGGTAGCCGGATTTGTTTTTATCAACGTAATGACTTATAGTTTGCCGGCCTATTTTAATGGCGAACCACTTAGCGACAATCTTCAGTCCTTATTTAGTATTTTAAGTTATATCCTGGTTATCCCGGTAACTTTATACAGTGGCAGCGACTATTACATCTCGGCATTTAAAAACCTGCTTAAAAAAAATATAAACATCGACTTGCCCATTGCTTTGGGAATCATTGTTTTGTTTCTGGTAACCAGCTTCGAAGTCCTTGTAAAAGGAGATCCGGGCTACAGCGACAGTCTTTCGGGATTGATTTTTTTTCTCCTGGTAGGCAAGTGGTACCAAAGCAAAACCTACGAAGCCCTTTCGTTCGACCGCAATTACAAGTCGTACTTCCCCATTGCGGTTACTAAAATCAACAAGCAAATAGAAGAGAGTATTCTTCTTGAAAAGATTGAAGTGGATGATGAATTGATTATCCGCAATAAAGAACTTATTCCGGCTGATGCTGAGTTGATTGAAGGACAGGGCAGAATCGATTACAGTTTTGTAACCGGCGAATCGACACCGGTGGTAAAAAACACCGGCGATTTTATTTACGCCGGAGGCCGCCAAATGGGTGGAATTATTAAAATCAAGGTAAAAAAAGAGGTGAATCAGAGCCACCTCACTAAACTCTGGAACCAGGATAAAACTTACACTAAACCCAGCGATTCGCTAAAGACCCTATCCGACCGGATGAGTAAATATTTTACCTTGATTGTGATCGCCATTGCCACCATTGGTTTTGCCTATTGGATAATCCGCGGCGAAACACAGACTGCAATTTTTGTTTTTACAGCCGTTCTCATTGTGGCTTGCCCCTGTGCGCTGGCACTTTCCATTCCTTTCACATTCGGCAACACCATGCGTATTTTTGGAAAAAACGGATTATACATTAAAAACACCGGGGTAATTGAAAAACTTTCGCATATTAACACCATCGTTTTCGATAAAACCGGAACCCTTACCCAGCCCAACAAAACCAAAGTTGTTTACACCGGCAAGGAACTTTCGAAGGCCGAGGAAGATGCCGTTTTTTCCATCACCAAACAATCGACCCACCCACTAAGTGATGCCATTTCGCAACATTTTACCGGAACCACGTACCATCCTCCCGTACATTTTGTTGAAGTGGCGGGGCGCGGCATTTACGGGACAGTTAAGGGAATGAATGTCAGGATCGGCTCGGAAGAGTACGTTAGCCATAAAGCAATGAAGCAAAAACAAAAGACATCGACTGTTTTCGTGGCCATTGAAGATGAAGTTCGCGGTTATTATACCATTAGCAATCACTATCGCCGGGGTTTCGATAAAGTTTTGCAATCCTTAAGAACAACCTTTAATCTGTTTCTCATTTCAGGCGACAACGATGCGGAAGCAAAGAACCTGGGTGCTTTTTTCGGTCGCGAGCACATGCTTTTTAAGCAATCTCCCGCTGATAAAGCCCATTTCATAAAAATGCAGCAAGCGAACCACAATACCATTTTAATGACCGGAGACGGGTTAAATGATGCCGGTGCCTTGATGCAAAGTGATGTCGCACTAACCATTGCCGATAAAGTGTATCATTTTTCCCCTGCCAGCGATGCCGTTCTGGAAGCCAAAAAATTTCACCGCCTGGCAAACTTTATTCGTTTCACAAAAACCTCGCTAAACATTGTAAAATTAAGTTTTACCCTATCGTTTCTATACAATATTGTTGGTATTGGATTTGCGATTACCGGAAACCTCTCGCCTGTGGTAGCGGCTATTTTAATGCCTATCAGCTCGGTGTCGGTGGTGGCATTTGCCACCTTTGCCACTCGATTTATGGGAAAAAAGAAGTTGTAAACATGCTTTGGAATATTAGAATAGCGGAATACAAGAGTGTTGGAATGGGGGTGAGAGCTGAAAGCTCAAAGCTCAAAGGAAGAAAGCTTTGCCGAAGGCATCCTCCGAGAAAAGCTCAAAGCTCAAAGCTGAAAGGAAGAACGCTTCAAGATGTGTATGGAGCTTTGTAGTATTAGAATATTGGAGTATTAGAGTGTAGGAATGGTGAAGACCGGAGACCGGAGACGGAAGACCGAAGAAGCTCGAAGCTGAAAGCTCAAAGGAAGAACGCTACAAGATGGGTACAGAGCAGCTGGGGTGAGATCGCTTCGCCGTCCGTCGGCTGACGGACTGACGGGTCGCGAAATTGTGCACCTTACATTGTTTGGTGTACGTCTCCATTCCAAAACAATGTTTATAGCACGATTCTGCGATTCAGTGACACTCAGCTTCTGGGAGTGGAGCGAACCGTAAGTTGTTAGTGAACTAATCCCTATGAGTCGGGAGGGAGTGGGTCCGTTCACCCGTTGACTCAAGGTCACCGGGTGAATATGGTTGCAAAGGCCCCCATAACCATGCAAGCCCTTACGTATAATAATTAAGGATAGATCCTTTTTCGGCGCACAAAGAAAGGGGCTTTTCGCATTTCAAAATAAAACACTATACATTAGAAATATTTAGGTTTAAAAATTGAATGGAATTCGAAAAATAAATAAAAACAAGACAACAATGACAACCACAAAGGCGTTCGAGTTGTCAGGTTGTCAAGTTTTCTTTGAAATAAGAATCGACAACGATGACAACGACGACAACGGAATTAATTCGTCTGGATTCTTACAACTTGATTTTAATTATAAACGAATAAAATATTCTTTCTATTTTTATCCCGTAAAATCAAAGAAACCGAATGATAAACAACAAGAAAGTAGTTGTGGTGCTTCCGGCCTACAACGCCGCCAAAACACTTGAAATTACCTATAATGAGATTGACTTTACGATTGTAGATGATGTAATTTTGGTTGACGATGTCAGCCGCGACGAAACGGTAAAAGTCGGGAAAGAACTGGGTATTAAACACATAGTCGTTCACGAAGAAAACAAAGGTTATGGAGGCAATCAAAAATCGTGTTACAATAAAGCATTGGAAATTGGTGCCGATATTGTCATCATGCTTCACCCCGATTACCAATACACTCCCAAATTAATACCTGCTATGGCAGGTGTACTTAGTAACGATTTATATCATGTGGCACTAGGTTCCCGTATTTTAGGGAAAGGAGCACTAAAAGGAGGCATGCCCTTGATAAAATACATTGCCAACCGCGGACTTACCTTCATCGAAAACATTCTGCTTAACGCTAAACTTTCTGAATACCACACCGGTTACCGTGCATTTACCAAAGAAGTATTGCAGGCCGTCGACTACAATGCCAACTCCGATAACTTTGTTTTTGACAATCAAATGCTGGCACAAATTTGGTACGCCGGGTACGAAATTGCAGAAATAACCTGCCCCACCAAATATTTCGACGATGCCTCGAGTATTAGCATAAAAAACAGTACCATTTATGCCATTGGTGTTTTAAAAACTGCTCTGCAATTCAGATTGCAGAAGTGGGGATTGGCGAAAAATAAAATCTTTACAAATGTTACCAATTAAGTGGAATAGAAATGTACTTTTCGTATTCTTATTCTTGTTCTTATTGCTGGCTGTAAGTTTCTTGTACAATTACCATGAAATTTTGTTTTATGGTCCTTATTCCAACCACACCTGGCGACAGGCAGATTGTTTGTCGATCACCCAGAACTACTTTAGAGAAAATCTGCCATTCCTTTCGCCCGAAGTTCACTGGATTGGAAATAAGGGACATGGGAAAACGATTTCTGAATTCCCGATAATATACTACACCGTTGCTCAACTTTGGAAGATTTTTGGCAAAGAGGAATTCATCTTCAGGCTCATTAATATCTTTCTGGTTTTTGTGGGTTTATTCGCACTAAATAAACTATCCTATGCCATTTTAAAGGATAGGTTCTGGAGTTTCTATATTCCTGTTTTCCTGTTTACTTCCCCATTATTAATCTTTTATTCAAACAACTTCCTTCCCAATGCACCTGCATTTGGGCTGGCCTTAACTGGTGCCTACTTTTATTATTTGTTTGACACAACGAAACAAAATAAATGGATGATTCTTTCCATGTTGGTTTTTACCCTATCCGGACTTTTGAAGATTACCTCATTAATAATTTTCGTTGCCATTCTTTCACTTATATTATTAAGCGGAACAATACGGATTCTAAAAAAGCAACAAACCTTAACTTCACTTATCATTAAGGTATTCCCTTTCTTTTGCACCGTCACAATTCTTGTAATTTGGTATACATATGCGCATAATTACAATCAACAATATCATCGTAATATATTCTTGCAGGGAATTTTCCCCATATGGGAATTAACACCCGAGAAAAGACAGGAAACAGCAGAGCTATTATTCCGCAACTTAATTCCGTCCTATTTTAACAAAGAAGTTTTATTGAGTCTTTTAATTCTGTTTGTGTCCATGTTATTTCTCCATAAAAAAACCAACCAGAAGTTGCATGCAATACTTATTATAACTTTCATTGGTATAATGATGTATGGGATATTGTGGTTCAGGGCACTTCACGTTCACGACTATTACCTTACGAATATCCTCATCTTTATTCCTTTAATCTTACTGGTATTTCTCGACTACATGAAAAACTATTTTAACCGGGCTTTCAAACATCTGCTTTTAAAATCAACGTTTACACTTATTCTTTTGGGTTTGATCGCACAGGGAGCAGCAGTAAACAGGTTAAAATATGATGTTGACGAATCCTTTGAACCGAACAGGTACTTAATAAAACAAAGCCAGGTAGACTACTGGAGATATTTTCATTGGGATTATAAAAATGAGAAAAAAGCCTTTGAAACCATTACTCCCTATTTGAGATCTATCGGAATTAGCAGGAATGATAAGATAATTTCAATGTCGGACGGTAGTATAAATATAAGCCTGTATTTTATGGATCAGAAAGGACTAAGCAAATATGGTTTTAGCTGGCTGGACGATAATGACAGAATAAAGTTTGCCATGGAACAAGGTTGTAAGTATATGGTAATTTCGGATAAAGACTTGAATAAACAGAGTATCGACAGTCGTTATTTGAGTCAGGAAGTTGGCTGTTATAAAAATATCCATATTTACAATCTTAGCAATTAAAACCTGATTATGGATATTCATATAAGGCCTGTTAGTATTGTTTTTTTAAATTTAAAGTCCTATTTCAAAAAATAAAGACCATATTCAGATGAAAGCCGTAAAAAATATATTTTTCATAATACCCCTTCTTTTCGTCTTGTTGGGTAACTACTTTCAGTACATCACAGGCTTGTATTCGTTGCGTTCCATTGATCCGGAATATATTTATTTTATCAGCGGATTAAGTGTTGCCAATGGTGAATTGGAACTTGGCCATATTGATAATCCGGGCACCCCGCTTCAATATTTGTTGGCCTTACTATTTCGTATAATATATTTTCTTCGTTCTCATCAAACAAATTTTATTGAAGATGCACTGACTAACGCTGACATGTACCTATCCGTTAGTAATATTGTAATAATTGCCCTGGTTGGTTTCTTCTTGTATTACGCAGGCCTGAAAGTTTATAAAAACACCAAAAACATAGCTTACGCTTTACTGATACAAACAACTCCGTTCTACACAGGCATTATATACGGCAATATTGGCAGAGTTACCCCGGAAAACATATTACCTGTTCCGGTTGTTTTACTCACCATATTACTTGTTCAAATTGCTGTTGGGAAGCTAAGCTCCTCAGATAGAAAGTTTACCATATTCTCATCCTTAATCATGGCATTCGGTTTATCGATAAAACTTACATTTTTCCCCATATTAATTATCCCGTTTATTGTTATTCGCGGATGGAAAAAGAAGGCTTTATATTCGATATTAACACCGGTATTCTTTTTCGTTTTTGCCCTGCCAGCTACACTTCAGATAAAGACATTCTGGAACTGGGTAAAAGCTTTATTTCTGCATAGTGGCCAATATGGCAAAGGAGAGGAGTCGGTAATTGACTTCCAGACCATAGTGCCAAATTTGCAAAAACTCTGGAATGGGAATGCAATTTTTTTTCTCATCCTTTTGTTCTTCATAATCATTCTGGCTGTATATAGCCGGAGACAGAGAGAGCTCAAGAGCAAGCTACTGATCAAAATTTCACTATCATTAATAGCTGCCTGTATCTTGCAAATTCTATTGGTAAGTAAACAATTTGAACAACGATATTTTGTGAATGCCTTATTTCTGATTCCGGCACTGATAGTTGTTGGTTTTGAGTTAACAAAAGAGTGGCATTTAAAAATAAAACAAGTATCAATCTCTTTGCTCGTAACACTTGTATTCATCCTTGCGTTTTCAAAAACACAAGTTCCTGTAATCAGGCAATTATCTACTCACCTGGCAAACCAGCAACAAAAGAGAATGCCTGCCTATCACTTCTTCCAGGGGATAAATGCAAATGCCATCAAAATTTTAGTCCCAGGGTATTACAATTGTCCATCGCCCGAATACGCACTTCGTTTTAGTTATGGCTGGGCGGGAAAACAAAAAGAACTTTACCAGCCCTATCTTGCCGATTTATTCCCCAATACAATCATCTTTTATTTTTGGGATAAAACATTTAATCACTGGAACAGCAAACCTGATCTGGAAAATACAACTCAACCTATCTATGTCTATTTGGAACATTTTAAACACCTGGAAACCATAGACAGTGAATTAAAGAAACATATTCATACTAATTTCGCATTAAAGGAAGTTTTCCGGAATGAAGATTCTAACGAAGTAATTTTGATCGTAGAAAAGCAGAAAAACGATGCGTGATTATTCCTTTCCGAATTTCTCGTCCCATAAAACATATTCTTGCTCCGGCAATTCGAAATAGGTTTTATTAAGATTCTGTTGCCGGAATGAAGTTTGAAAGGCAGCTGGCATAAAATTGTCAGGCTGTTCCATTTTATGTGCAATTTCGTCTGGCGATTTTGCAATAAAAACGGTTAATGGGTCTGTATTTTCATCTATAGTACTAATAATCAATGTTTCTATTCCATAGGCCCAACAATAGGCTAAGGGTAAATGCTCAATTTGTTTCGGAGTTATCACCAGCTTTCTTGTATCTAGTTTATCTGCCATTTCAACGACACGGTGCAAATCATTAACCCGGCGTGTATACCTTGGTTTGTAGTTTTTAATATTAATATTCATACTTAATCCTAAAACCAGGATTGCGAAAACTCCAAATCCAAACCGATATTTTTGGGAAAAGTCTTTGGCAAATGCTGCAAAAACCAAAGCCGCGAACATAACATTTGGCAGGAATATTTTCTCCATCTGCATATTTGCGTCTCCTTCCTTAAATGAAGCACAGGCAACAATAAAATAAACCAGAGAAAATCCAACAAAAAACAATGCTGTGTACCATTTCGATTTTCGGATAGCGACATATAACGCTCCTGCAAAAAGCATTGCATAAGGATAGTAAATCCATTTAAAATGATGCATGAAAAACTTGTATGGATAATAGGTCTGTAATTCTGTTAGAATTGAAAATGGAGATTGAATAAGATTACCATATATCCCGTTGTGATGATATGCATTGCTGCCTAAAAAAACACGGTAGAAAAACACGATAAACAAGAAAGCGATTGAAAGGTAAGTATAAGCAGATTTGATTTTATTGTTTTGAAGTGCATAAAATACAATTACAAAAAATAAGGAAAACAAGGCAATTGGATGCGACACATAACCAAAAATAATAAACAGGACAGTTACCAGCAAGGCCAGAGGCGATTTCCATTTCCCCCAGTTTTCTTTTTTATCGGCATAACACATCCAGGCATAAAGGGCAATACTATTCAACAATGCAATAGTACTCTCCGAAGTTGGGCGGAAATAGCTTTCTGCAACTCCAACAAATGAAATGGCAATAATGGTATAGCCTGCTGCCTTATTTTTAAATATATTATTGACAAGAAAAAAATAGAATAATCGAACCAATACAAAAGAAACTGAATATACCGTTAATAGCGAATCTAAAGGCAATTGCATGCGGCTGGCTATAACCAGCGGAAACTGATTAATAATGGCTGTGTACCTTACGCCAGGGTAGAAAAAATCGGCATTATTAACAATATGAAAGAAATAATAAGCCGGATCCGAAATATAAATCCGTTCTTCTTTGGTAACAATGGCCCAGATTATTAAAAAGGCAAAAAATAAATAGCTTAAAATGTTTTGGTAATCTGCCTTTCGTACTATTTCCTTATTCATTTTTGTGAAAAATTTAATCATTTTAGAATTGGTAATTTCCTGCAATTTTTCATTACAATATCCCCTGCAGGATAATAAATATCGACATTACTCTCCCGAACAAGTAATTCATCGATCAGCAAAGATTTATTCTTTAGAATAGTATTCCGGAGTGCAATGGAAAGTCTTTCATCCTTCTCTTTTGTTTCAAAGTTCAGCTCTACCAAGGCCCATTTTCCGTGAAATCCTTTTACGTGTCTGTGCAGATCGGAATAAAAGTAATTTGTAACTTTTTGTGTTCCCACCTGACGTTGCACGACCTCGATTGTGGTTCTTAAACCTCCATCTCTTTGGTAATCATACACCCAGAAACTAATTTTAAACTTCTTATTCGCGTCAAGGCTTAATGTATCATCAAGTATACTTTTCCAATGCCCTGCCTCATAAGACATGCTACCTGTTCCATTATACATAATCCCGGCATCTAAATCATCGAAACTTTTATGAATAAAAAAAGAATTCGAATCTGTAAGCAGATATCCATCGCTTTCAAACAGTGCAGCATTATTAAAGTCCGATTTTACTTCTTCGATATACCGTTGATTTAAACCGGCCAATTTTGGAACAGGCAATTTCCTTAATTCTATATTTTCATTCTGATAGATTAATTCACCGGCCTTCATCAACCGTTCCTCGTCTTTATTCAGATAATGCTTCCGGTTAAACAGTAACAGAAATGGTTTTTCCCCAGGTAAGTCATCCAGTATGTGAAGCGGTTCCAAGGGTTCGGTTACCACAGCATAATTTTTATAGGTCTGACTAATTGAGGTTCTGCTAAGTTGAACCGCTGTCGTTGGCAAACCTGTTTTTAAGGATGCAATCATTGTCAACTCCTGCGTATTATCTTTGCTTTCAATCCAGATATTCTCGGAGCCCACATGAAAATATGGCAAAGGTATTATGGCCTGAAAATCGTCGGGATTTATTTTATGTATCCACTCATTTTCCGGAAGTTCGTTATGAATGTCTGACATGGCAGGTTTTCGGTTCTTTATTAAGCTACCATTTATATAACAGTTCCAACTTCCATCGAAAATTAAAAAGCCAATGGCTATCAAAGTAATTACTCTCCATTTAATCGCATTTCCTGAACTCCTCGTTTTTTTGAAGATGCCATAAAAAACAACGATATTCAGCATATAAAAAAAGATCCACGAAAAACGGGCCAGGGCCCTCAATTGCTTTAATGGTCCCAGTTTATCAACCAATGCCTCAAGACCAAGAATAAAGGGAAGACCAAATGAAAACAACAAGGCGGCAAAGGAAGACCAAAACAAAACATTCAGGATAAAACTATCGGTAACCACCAGAGGATTTCGTTTTTTGAAAATTTTCCTGAAAAAGATAAATACCCCCAGGCAGAAGCCTGACAGGGCCGTAACACCAATAAAGGCAAGGCTTTCCCATGAAACATGCTTGAATGCAGTCAAAACTTTTGGCACAAATGCATATGGTTTTCCGCTGGGCAGAAATACCCCGAGAGGATGTCCCATATATGCCCAAAAGCCATAGGGGAATGTGGTACGATCACCAACCGGATCGTTTGCCGATAGAATACTTTGAAATACAATAAAGGGAAGAATGAATTGAATGATAAAAAATACCAGACCCTTTATTATTCCAAACTTCCGTTTTCGATTTACAAGCTGTCCCAGCAAATACAAACCAATTATAAAACCATAGAATGCATAGAAATACATGTGCATTCCGCCTGCCAAAAAAGTTATGCCGCCAATTAAAGCAGCCCGGGCAAAAGTTGGTTTTTTATCAAATCGGATGAGCTGGTACAGCATTAGAGGGATCCAGAACAACCACGACAGGGAAAAATGCCCGCCGAAACGGGCAAGCTGTGGAGAAAGCATACAGATCCCAACTGCAACCACCGAAGCATAAAGCCAGTTAAGCTCCAATTCGCAGAATATAAGGGAAATAAAAATTGCAGCCACAACAATTGAAAGAATCATCAAAAGATTCATTATTCCAACAATGTTCTCACCTAGATCCATTACATTATTGCCAATAAACTTTATGGAATTCACCACCAGGGGCTGGCTTCCTGTAAAAAATACCATCTCGCCATAGGGATAATTCATCCCATTCATTCGCATGGCAGTGGTATCGTGTTTTAGGTGGTAAATTGCACCATAATAGGCTTTAAACCCATCCCCTTCCATAGAGAAGTAGTAGTTATTGGGATCTTGAATTATTTTCCCAAAAAATAGATATACAACCGCAACCGATAATATTACGGTAAAAATGAGACCTTTAATTTTGTTTCCCATAATAGACTGACAGTCTGTTTAATTTTACAAATTAAAGTATATTTGAACATAATTTAAACATTTACTGAATGAATCAAACGAAAAAAGTTTCAATAATAGTTCCGTGCTACAATGAAGCGGAAGTATTGTTTCCTTTTTACGATGAACTCAAAAGACATCTTCCGGTAACTTATTCGTACGAAATTATTTTTGTAAACGACGGGAGCAATGATGATACGCTGCATACCATAAAAAAAATTCATTCAGACAATGATGATGTGCATTTCATTTCCTTTTCACGGAATTTTGGCCACCAAAATGCACTTAAAGCGGGATTTGACTCTTGTGCCGGTGATTGTGCAATCTGTTTGGATTCTGATTTGCAGCATCCCCCGAAATTAATTCCCGTTCTGTTAAAAAAATGGGAAGAGGGATTTGAATCGGTGGTGACTAAGCGCCTCGATCACGATTCCATTTCGTTTTTTAAAAAATTTACTTCACAAATGTTTTACCGGCTTACAAACCGTTTGTCGGATGTAAAGTTGGAAAATGGTGTGGCTGATTTCCGCTTACTTGACAGAAAAGTTATTGATGCCCTGAAGAATTTCTCGGAAGATCAGATTTTTCTTCGTGCCGTAATTCAATGGCTGGGATTCAAGCAAACTGTAATTGAATATAAAGCAGGAGAACGTATTGCCGGAGAATCGAAATATACCATCCGAAAAATGTTTTCATTTGCACTTTCGGGCATTACCGCTTTCAGTGTAAAGCCGCTTCGTTTTTCCATTTATCTGGGTATTTTCATTGCATTAATTGCCTTTTTCTATGGAATTTATGCCCTGGTTATTTTTGCATTCACCGAACGGGCAATCCCGGGCTGGACATCAATTTTAATGAGTGTTTTATTCATTGGTGGACTAAATTTGCTAATGCTAGGTATTATTGGCGAATACCTTGGAAAACTTTTTATTGAGAACAAAAAACGTCCCAATTATATCATCGCTGAGACAGATCTCGACCTGGCAAAAGTTAAGTAAAATACTATGCGTTAGAAACATATAGGTTTAAAAACAGGACGGAAGAGGTCTGGAATTGATTAATTATTATTGTCTGTTGATTAAGCAGGATTTTCGGATCTTCAGACAACATGACAACTACGACAACCCCAAAGACCGAAGACCGGAGACGGTCATGCTGCACCTAATAAAGTTTAACCAGGTAGTTTGTTTTCAGGCTTGATTCACGGGTTTTAGGATGTAGAAAAGAAAGATTCAATTCATTCATACCCCTGTAATTTATTTCATATTCAGTCACCGGATCCGGTTTATATTTTTTCAATTCATCGTAGCCTGCCTGTGTGGTATAAATCCAGGTACTTTCATTTTCAAGGCTTGCGATAAAATCATCCCAACCGCCAAAAACATTCACCTTGTCTTTGGCATAAAAAAACAGTTCATAATCCTCCGGATGGTAATTAAAAAGCACATCACCCCGGCGGCTGTTTTTTTCATAAAGAGCCAGAACCTGCCGGGCTGACTGATATTCAAACAAATGAGGCAAAACAACAGTATTTAACAGAAGGTTTAAAGCCCCGGTGGCAAGCAAGGGATACAAAAGATACCTTTCTTTTACATCTTTGGTTTTCAGCCATTTAGCGCAAACAACCGATAAGGGTGCAACACAAATCAGAAAATAGTTGGGCGCTTTGCCTTTGGCAATACTAAAAACTGTTAAAAGTGCCAGAACGCTTCCCAGCAGAAAATACGACCAGTGGTCTTTTTGCGATTTCCTGTACCAATTGCGAGCTACAGAAAAGAGGGCGCGTAAAACAAAAACCGTCCATGGCAGAAATGCCCACAACAGGGTGTGCAAATAAAAAAACGGATCGCCATTCGATCCTGCCAGATCACCTGTAATTCGCCCAAAGTTATTGGTGATGAAATAGAATTTTATTCCTTCCGTACCAAAACTTTTATGGAGGTGGATTAGTGTTGGAGAAACAATGAGCAAAGCGATACCTGCACCTGCCAGCCATTTTAAATGAAACAACTGTTTAAAGTCACGCACAGAAGTCAAATAGAACAAAAGGGCAAAGAAGGGAATTACAGCGCCAACCGGCCCTTTGGCCAACATGGCCAATCCAACACCAGCAAAGGCCCAGGCAAAGTTTTGTATTTTTTTAAATTTCAGGTATTCGGCCAATTGCCACAAAGCCAGAACCACGCCGGTTTGCAAAACACTATCGGTATGAAGGTCAAAAAAATACAAAAAACTGATCTGTGAACTGGCCACAATAAATACGGCCAGTTTCCCCACTTCTTTCGAATAAATTGTTTTTGCCAAACGATAGGTAAAATAAAATCCGGATATCCCATACAGAAAGGGGAAGAGTTTAAATGCAAAATTTGTATTCCCAAATAGCTTAATACCGATACCTGCCAGCCAAAAAAACAGGTGTGGTTTCTGGTCGTAAGGCCTCCCGTTAATATTCAGGTTTAACCAATCTCCCGATTCAACCATTTGCCTTGAAATGGCGGCATACAAACCCGAATCTCCGGTCAGATCCAAAAAGAGGCCAAAAAAATATGCCAATCCCATGAACAGGAAGGCCCATCCCCACAACAAATCCTTTTTAGTTAAGTTCAAGTCTAAATATTTTCTTTAACAAAGAAATAAAAAATCTTACAAATCTTACCTTTTCAACTTTTTACCAATGCACTTAAATGATGAAATTTGATGAAAAAGATTTGAAAATTCAGATTTAAATTTCACCTTTAAAATTAGAAACAGAAAAGTTGTATGGCAAAATCGCTGGTAAACACAAATGCCAAGTTTGGAACGATGCCTGTTTTTCTAACGGCACTTTCCACCATTCTTGGTGCAATTTTATTCCTCCGTTTTGGCTGGGCAGTGGGGCAAGTTGGTTTTATTGGAGTAGTGGGAATTATCGTCTTAGGTCATGTAGTAACCATTCCAACGGCTTTTGCAGTAGCCGAGATCGCCACCAACCAGCGAGTACAGGGAGGAGGAGCTTACTATATAATCAGTCGCTCATTTGGGCTGAATATTGGTGGCGCCATCGGGATTGCGCTTTATCTTTCGCAGGCCATTAGTGTGGCTTTCTACGTCATTGCCTTTGGCGAAGCCTTCGAGCCGGTAATTAACTGGATTAACGATCAATACAACTTTTATATTCCTGACCGTCGCTGGATTTCAATTCCCACAATGGCGCTGCTTTCGGTACTGATTCTAACAAAGGGAGCGAATGTAGGCATGAAGGCCCTGTATGTAGTTGTGGCTGTTTTATTATCATCCATAGTTTTATTTTTTATGGGCGATTCATCCATCAAACCCGAAGTCATTGATTTTCATGAAACAGTGCCGGACCATCTGCCCTTCTTTTTTGTGTTCACCATTATTTTCCCCGCTTTTACCGGACTTGCAGCCGGTTTAGGTTTGTCGGGCGACTTAAAAGATCCCAAAAGGTCAATCCCACGAGGAACACTTTGGGCCACAGTAGTTGGCATGCTGGTTTATATAGCCATTGCTTATAAGTTTGCTGTTTCTGCATCTCCCGAAGATTTGGTTGCCGATCAGTTGATCATGAGCAAAATTGCCATTTGGGGACCCATTATTCCAATCGGACTGGCTGCGGCATCCTTAAGTTCGGCCCTGGGTTCCATTATGGTAGCACCACGTACCCTTCAGGCCATCGGCTTCGACGATATTTTTCCGCAAGGGAATGTAAACAGGTGGTTTGCCAAAGGACGGAAAAAAGACAATGAACCCATAAACGGTTCTTTGATCACCATTGTAATTGCCTTTGTTTTTGTGACTGTTGGCGATGTAAACTTTGTCGCTCAAATTATCTCCATGTTTTTTATGGTTACCTACGGCGCCATTTGTTTAATTTCGCTTTTGGAGCATTTTGCTGCCGATCCTGCCTACCGGCCAACCTTCCGGTCGAAGTGGTTTATTTCGGCAGTGGGAGCCATGTTTTCATTCTGGTTAATGTTTAAAATGAATGCAACCTATGCCGGATTTTCAGTGGTAATTATGGCTATTATTTACTATGTGATTATGGTTAATAATGAAGAAAATCATGGATTAAATAAATTATTCAGGGGAGTAATATTTCAATTAAGCAGGCAGTTACAAAACATGTTGCAGCGTGCCGACAGCGATAAAGAAAAAAGCTGGCGTCCCTTTGGAGTATGTATTTCTCACGACACGTTTAAACGCCGTTCGGCTTTTGATATCATGCGCTGGATTTCGTATAAATATGGTTTTGGAACCTACATCCATTTTATAAAAGGGCTGCTGAACGAAAAAACCACCGAAGAATCGAAAAAAGTTCTCAGCCGGCTTATTCAGCTTTCGGCGGGCAGTAAAAACAAAGTTTATCTCGACACGATTATTTCACCATCCTATACTTCTGCAATTGCCCAGGTGGTGCAACTTTCAGGCATCTCGGGCAAGGGAAACAACCTTATTCTTTTTGAGTTTTCAAGAACCGATCCGGGCAATCTGAAAGAAATTACAGCCAATTATGGCCTTGTTGAATCGGCTGGCTTCGACATTTGTATTCTGAACACATCGTACAAGAGCTTTGGCTATAAAAACGAAATTCACATCTGGATAAGCCCCGAAGATTACATGAACGCCAACCTGATGATTTTGCTGGGGTATATTATTCTTGGCCACCCCGACTGGAAAAAAGCTACCATAAAAATCTTTGCTCTATACCCGGGAGAATCGATTGAAGAGAAACGAAAACAGTTAATGGAACTAATAAAAACAGGGCGTTTACCCATCAGCCCATCGAATATTTCGATGGTACCCTTCGAAACCGGCGACCGCAAAAATGTGATCATGAAATACTCTTCGGATGCCGATTTAACGATCATAGGATTCACTACTGAAGCGCTTAAGAATATTAAAGAATTAAGCGAAGGGTACAACGACCTGGGCAACATTCTGTTTGTAAGTTCGAACCGTGCCAAAGCAATAAACTAATTTGCCATTACGTTTTTGGTATACTTATTTAGACTAATTTTGACATTGAATAAAACGCTATAATGAAACGAATTGCCATATTCCCCGGATCATTTGATCCCTTTACAATCGGGCACGAATCAATCGTTCAAAGGGCCATCCCCCTGTTCGATAAAATTTATATCATGATCGGCTATAATGCCAATAAAAAATCGTTTTTCCCCATTGAGAAGCGCATAAAATGGATTACCCAGATTTTTAAAGATGTAAAGAGCGTTGAAGTTCGTCTGCATGATGGATTAACAGTGGATTTCTGCAAGGAAGTTGGCGCCCAATATATTTTACGTGGAATTCGGACCTCATCAGATTTTGAATACGAACGTGCCATTGCCCAGGTAAATAAGAAAATGCATCCTGAAATTGAATCGGTATTTCTTTTAACCTTGCCCGAGCATACACCGGTAAATGCTACCATAATTCGCGATATTGTTTCGCACGGCGGCGATGCCAGCATGTTTCTGCCCAAAGGATTAGATATGAATGAATTTAAAGTTGAAAAATAAATTCCGAATTCTCCCAATGCGTATTTCACCAATTGTTCTCTTATTTTTACTCTTCCCCTTTTTTGCCTCGTCAAGTACAATTCGTTGTTCAAATGCTGAATATGCGGGTAAAAAACTCGATTTCTTCCGGCTTGCCGATCCCATATCCGGGCATAAAGACCTGGCTTTCTCTTTGAATTTCGACCAAACAGGAAAGTGTTCTGCTACTATTGAAACCAGCAAAACGATTTATACTTTTTGTGATTTTGGGATTTATCGTGGCATGCTGCTGATTGAACCCAATACAACGCTGCAATTAAAACTTCCCCCTTTCCGTGAGAAATCGTTTGCCAGCCAAAAAAATCCCTATTTTACACCCGCAGCATTTTGGTTTATCACCGAAAGCAAAGACCAGGTAAACGATCAGGTAAATGGCTTTGAACAGCAGCTTAATCTGCAAACAG
Organism: Draconibacterium sp.; assembly: GCA_041546215.1. Classification (GTDB taxonomy): domain Bacteria; phylum Bacteroidota; class Bacteroidia; order Bacteroidales; family Prolixibacteraceae; genus Draconibacterium. Next base: position 17,131 of record JBFEWU010000009.1, read on the forward strand.
ACAAACATTTTAATGAATTGTTTTTTCAGCAATCCAAGGTCATATACGATTCTGTTCTGGTTCTGTTAAACGATGCATTTCCGGAAACAACACCCAAAACTTTTTCACTTCACAAAAAACTTAAGATACAGCATATTAAATCCGATATTTTTCGCTTGAAGCCCGAAGCCTATTCCCAGCTATTTAATGACATAGAAAGTGAGTACTGGACACATGAAACCTTCGTGGCGCTGTTTGAGAAAACCTTCGACAACCAGCTTAGTTTTTCGGCCAAAGCCATTGGTGGGAAGAAAGTTAGTGACGCCGTTGGAAAGAAAGAGCTGACCTGGTTATTAAATTTTGTAAAAGGCAAATACAATGTCTCGGGGGAAATGGCTGAACTGGTGTTGCTCAAGTTGCTTCACGATGGATTTTATTCGGGCTACTTCTCTAAAGATGCAATCAAAGAAATGGTTGGAGCTAATTTGTTTGCTCAAAATACCAATTCCGTCATTAAAGTGGCCACAAAAAACATTCGCCATAAATTTACTTTCCTTGAAAAAGGAAGTCTGGCTCCCGAAATTTGCCTGAACGATTTAAGCGGGCAAGAGCAGTGTACAAACCGCAATAATGAGAAATTTAAATACCTTGTTTTTGCCGATGCCGAAACCATTGTTTGCCAGGAGCATCTAAAATATCTAAGCCGTATTCATGAACTATTCAATAAGCACCTGGATATTTTTGTGGTGCTGCGCAATACCGATAAAAAGGAGATCGAAAAGTTTTTTGCGGCAAATAAAATTCCGGTTACAACACTTATTGACAAAGGAAACACATACATTAGCGAATACAAGATCCGCTCGTTCCCACTGTGCTTTCTGCTTGACGAAAAACACCAGGTGGCATTTACGAGTGCCAATGCACCACTCGATGGTTTTGAGCAGCAGTTTGGCACCTATTTAAGAAGTGAACTTTTTATGCGCCAGCGTAATCAGGCACGATAAAGAATAATTATAGGCTTCAGGTTTTCATAGGTATTTCCCAACACCTCTTCCAATTCGTTTTTGGCAAACCACCGAAGTTCGGTAATTCCTTCTTCACGCTGTGGATTTCCGTTGGCACCCTGCTTATATTCCATTTCGAACCAAAAGGTTTCCTTAAAAATCCATTTCCCTAAGGTTTTTTTGTATGGTGAGCGATAAATATGAAAGCTTGATGGAAGCTGCCTTACTATCCTATGCCCCGTTATCCCGCATTCTTCTTTCACTTCACGAAGAGCTGCAATTTTGGGTGACTCAGCCGTTTCAATTTTTCCTTTCGGCAAATCCCACTTCCCGTTTCGAAAAATAAAAAGCAACTTCTCCTTTCTGATTACAACTCCACCGGCAGCATTTATAATCAGAAAAGCCGACTTGAAGTTTTCAAATAATTTTTCCGGCCGGGAATGTTCTAAAACAGTTTCGGTTTTTTCGCCGTCAGCAAATGTTTGAAACCATTCTAAAATCCCGGTATTCCCGGTATTTTCAGCAATGTCGGCCTTTGGTTTACTAAATGTTATATTACTACCCGACGTAAATACAATCCTCTTTTCGTTAAAAAAAACTTTATACTTTTGCATGGAATTAAAATTGCACATTTATTATGGAATCTACACAAGTTGAAGTAACCAAAAAATTACTTGAAATTAACACGATAAAGATACAACCTGATAATCCATTTACATGGGCTTCGGGTTGGAAATCGCCAATTTATTGCGACAACCGCAAAACGCTTTCGTACCCTGATACCCGCGCTTATATACGCGATTGTTTTGTAAATCTGATTAAAGAAAAATACCCTGAAGCAGAAGTTGTTGCAGGTGTTGCCACCGGTGCAATTGCAATTGGCGCTTTGGTGGCCGACAAATTGGGCTTACCCTTTATTTATGTTCGTTCGAAACCAAAAGGACACGGTTTGGAGAACTTAATTGAAGGCGATTTAAAACCTTTCCAGAAAGTGGTGGTAGTTGAAGATTTGGTATCGACCGGGATTAGCAGTTTGAAAGCTGCCGAAGCTGTAAACAATTTTGGAGGAGAGGTAGTTGGAATGGTTTCCATTTTCACCTACAACTTCCCGCTGGCAAAAGAGAACTTCGACAAGGCAGGTATTGAACTGACTTCGCTTAGCCGCTACCAAACGCTCATAGATCTTTCCCTTGAAATGGGAGAAATATCGAAAGACCAGGTAGAATCGCTTATGGAGTGGCGTGAAGATCCTGCCAATTGGGGAAAATAAATTATTATATTTGAACTGAAAATAATTCATCCCGCCTTGTGCGGGATTTTTTTTATTCCGCAATAAATTAAACCACTATGCATTGGAGACAGATTGGTTTAAGAATGGAATGGAATTTAAAAAATTATTGAAAATTGGACGAAAGACAGCTTACAATTGATTAATGATTATTGATTATTGATTATTGTAAATGGAGGTTAATCGGTATCAGGGATACGGGATTAACAATGACAATGACGACAACGACATCCAGAAATCTGAAAATCCAGATATCCTGTTTGCTCTTTGCTCTTTGTTCTATGTTCTTTATTCTTTGTTCCATGCAATAAATTGCAGGATTTTAAACTAAAAACCAGATAATAAATTCAAATGGGTGTAAGCAAATACATAAGCGAAGTAAAAGTTATTGAGCACAACCAGCAGATCGTTTTTAACTATTTGTCGAATTTCGAAAATCTTTCGGCTTACCTGAATTCGGGTTTAATTGAAAAAATTACCGAAAAAGTACCGCAAATAAAAATTACCGATTTCAAATCGGATCAGGATTCGTGTAAATTCAATATTACAGGGCTGGGTGTGGCCGAAATTAAAATTGTTAAGCGCGAACCATTTAAAACCATTAAAGTGGAAAGTTCGGGCGGTTTGCCCATGAGTTTTACATTTTGGATTCAGTTACTTCCTGAAAGCGAATACAAAACCAAAATGCGCCTTACCTTACATGCCGAAATGAGTATGATGATTAAAATGATGGCCGGGAGTAAACTGGAGGAAGGAATTAACCAATTGGCCGACACTTTGTCGAGGTTGCCGTATCAATAAGGATGTCATTCACCTGCTGATTTAAGTTCAGATCACAAACTCAACTTCTTTAAACATAAATTCGGAAATTTCGCCCGATCTTTCTTCCATTTGCAATTGACCGAAACTCCCAATCCCAATAATGCGTGCTTCAAACTCAACACCTTCTTTACGAAACTTTGCCCATTTTCCATAGCGAAATAAATTGGACAGATAAGCTTTATTGATGGCTGCAAAATCACCCGCCTTCAATTTTTCTAAAAGCGAATAGAAACTCACCAGATAGTCATTCAAAGTATTTCGGGGCGAATATTCTTTCCCTGTTATTTGTTTTAGCGAAACCGGGTTAGGCGCATCCGAAAGAAACTTTTCCTGATTCAGGTTTACCCCAACCCCAACAATTGAAGTTTCCAGTGAATTTCCCTTTATGGAATTCTCCATAAGAATTCCGGCAATTTTTTTCTTACCCACAAAGATATCGTTGGGCCATTTTATGCTTACTTCATCCACTTCATTTTTCAATACATTAACCAGGGCAAGGCTAACAATTTTCGAGAGGTAAAATTGTTCACCGGCTTCCAAAAAATACGGATATAAAATCAAACTGAACAAGAGATTTTTATCCGCCTCGCTTTCCCAGAAATTGCCCTGCTGCCCCTTGCCTCTATTCTGATAATGTGCCAAAACGACAGTACCCTCTTCCACCTTCCGGGCAAGCAGTTGCTTGGCATAGTTGTTGGTACTGTCAATCTCCTTTAAAACAATACTATTTTTGTTCGTTAAAATCATTAAATATCAAAAGTAAACCATTCTGGCAGAAAATGCTTAATGGACAAAAAGATTATCTTTGTAGGGCACAATAAAAATATATGATAAAGAAAACAGAGAAAACTAAAATCCTGAGGGAAGCAATTCTTGAAGGTATTCAACGGTTAAAAGGAAAAAACATTACCGTAGTTGACCTGGAAAGCATACAACATACAGAATGCGGGCATTTTATAATTTGCCACGGAACATCATCGACACAGGTGGATTCGATTGCCCACTCGGTTGAAGATACAGTGAAAGAAATTACCGGAGAAGATGTGTGGCACCGCGACGGGTATCGCAACGCCATATGGATATTACTGGATTACGGCGATGTAATGGTGCATATTTTCCAGGAAGAGGCCCGCGAATTTTATAACCTTGAAGGGCTTTGGGCCGATGCAGAAATTACAAACATTGAAGACGAAGATTAATACAGACATGACAGATAATAAAGAGAACAAGGACAACAATCAGAAAGACCAGAATAACCTGAACAATCCGTTTGGGCGTTTTAACTCCAATAAAAATGGTGACGGCAAACCACCTAAATTCAATGCCTATTGGATTTATGGGATTATTGCCATTGTTTTTTTGATTGTACAATTTTACGTTAGCTCCAGCCGTGGTCCGATACAAACAAACTGGAACAAGGTAAAAGCTGAAATGATTGCCAATAATGATGTTGAAAAGCTTGAACTGATTACCAATACCAATCCACCGAAGGTTTATGTTTTTCTGAAGGCCGAATCGTATAAAAACTATTCGCACGAATTTGAAGGAAGTTTTTCGAAACCGGCAGAGATCGGCCCACATTTCACTTTTAATGTAGGATCGGTTGAAACCTTTGAAAAACAGCTTGAAGAGATCCAGAAGAAATCGGATTCGGCAATTGCCTACGATGTTGACCAGGAAAGCAACTGGATGAGAGATGTAATCTTCTCCATTGGCCCGTTTGTCATCATCATTTTACTGTGGTGGTGGATTTTCCGCAGAATGAGCCGTGGCGGAGCCGGTGGTGGAGCCGGTGGTATTTTTAATGTTGGAAAATCGCAGGCGAAAGTATTCGATAAGGACCAGAAAGTATCAACAAATTTCAAAGATGTTGCCGGTTTGGCGGAAGCAAAACAGGAAGTTGAAGAGATTGTTGAGTTTCTGAAAAGCCCTGGAAAATACACCAAACTGGGAGGTAAAATTCCCAAAGGTGCGTTACTGGTCGGGCCTCCGGGAACGGGTAAAACCCTGCTGGCAAAAGCGGTTGCCGGCGAGGCAAATGTGCCGTTTTTTAGCATGTCGGGTTCCGATTTTGTGGAAATGTTTGTGGGAGTTGGAGCATCTCGTGTTCGCGACTTATTCAAGCAAGCCAAAGAGAAAGCACCTTGCATTGTGTTTATCGACGAGATCGATGCCATCGGCCGTGCCCGTGGAAGGAATCCGAACATGGGATCGAACGACGAACGCGAAAATACACTCAACCAGCTGCTCACCGAAATGGACGGTTTCGACACCAACAGCGGTGTAATTATTCTGGCAGCAACAAACCGGGCCGATATTCTGGACCGGGCCTTAATGCGTGCCGGACGATTCGACCGTCAGATTCATGTTGAATTGCCTGATTTAAACGAGCGTGGTGAGATTTTTAACGTTCACCTGCGTCCGCTAAAATTAAGCGAAGAAGTAAAAGTGGATTTCCTGTCCAAACAAACTCCGGGATTCTCGGGTGCAGATATCGCCAATGTATGTAACGAAGCGGCTCTGATTGCCGCCCGTAGGAACCGCGATGCGGTGACAAAACAAGATTTTCTTGATGCAGTTGACCGTATCATTGGTGGATTGGAAAAGAAAAATAAAATCATTTCTCAAGAGGAGAAAAAAACCATTGCTTACCACGAAGCGGGACATGCCACCATAAGCTGGTTGCTCGAACATGCACATCCGCTGGTAAAAGTCACCATTGTTCCGCGAGGAAAAGCGCTGGGTGCTGCCTGGTATTTGCCTGAAGAACGTTCCATTACAACCAAAGAACAACTGCTGGATGAGATGGCATCGGCACTGGGTGGCCGCGCTGCCGAGCAAATTATCTTTGGTAAAATTTCGTCGGGAGCACAAAACGACCTGGAGAAGATCACCAAACAAGCTTATGCCATGGTTAGTATCTTCGGGATGAGTGAGAAAGTGGGCAACGTGAGTTACTACGATTCGACCGGGCAATCGGACTATACTTTTTCGAAACCATACAGTGAGAAAACGGCTGAGTTAATCGACCAGGAAGTAAAAGTAATTATCGACGCCCAGTACGAAAGAGCAGCTCAGGTGCTTAAGGACAACGCCGAAGGCCATGAAAAACTGGCCAACTTACTTCTGGAACGCGAAGTAATTTTCAGCGAAGACCTTGAAGCGATTTTCGGGAAACGGCCCTGGGATAAAAAACATATTATCTCAGAAAACGGCAATGATGAAGCGAAAACTTTGAAAGAAAAGGAGGAAGTAAAAGCTGATCCCGATACTGAAAATCAGGAAGAAGAATCCACAAAAGAATAAATGGGAACGGCTCGACAGGAAATACTGAATAGGCTAAAATGCGCTGTTCATCCCGAACCGGTGCAACCCGATTTTGATACTCCCGTTTATCATTCCATCAAAGGATCTTTGGAACAAGCCTTCAAAGAAAACCTGGAAGCGGTAAACGGGAGCGTTTATTTGTGCAAGTCGAAACACGAGGTTTATGCAAAATTAAAAGCTTTTCTTTCGGTTTATTCCAAAAAACAAATCGCTTGTCTTGAATCTGATATCCAGGAAGAACTCACAAGGTCAGGCATCCCGTTTTCGCAGGATAGAGATTTACCCCAGTGCCTTGAAATTGGGATAACGGGCTGCGAGTTCCTGATTGCCCACACCGGATCGCTCATGGTAAGTTCGGCTCAACGTGGAGGACGGCAACTGTTTGTATATCCCCCGGTTCACATTGTAATTGCACAAAAAAAACAGTTGCTTGATTACCTGGGTACTGCCTATTCAAACATTCAGCAAAAATATGGTAAAGCGCTGCCCTCGCAAATCACATTAATAACAGGACCAAGCCGAACAGCAGATATTGAAAAGACGCTGGTAATGGGAGCACATGGTCCGCGCGAATTACAAGTATTTATTTATTAACTTTACGCCATGGAAGAAGGTTGGAAAGAAGTTTATATGACGGCTCATGAATACAAAGCCGAAATGGCCAAAGAAAAACTGGAAGCGGCAAATATTAAAGTGGTGGTGATGAACCAACACGATACAGCCATCCAGTCCTTTGGTGAATACCGGCTTTATGTTGCCAACGAGAATGTTACTTCTGCTGTTGAATTACTGAAAGCATTAAAAGGTGAGTAATTTACAAACCAGGGTCATATACGGAGCAGTCTATGTGTTGATCATGTTAGGAGGAACACTTATTCACCCCATTGCTTTCGCAGTGGTTTTTACTCTCCTTTTGTTTTTTACCCAATTTGAATTTTACGACCTGGGAGAACAGGCGGGTTACAGACCCTCTAAATGGGTGGGCTCAATTTCGGGCGTGATTTTCTTTCTCATAAATTTTGGACTTGCCAGCGGCTTTTTGCCCAAACAGTTTGGATTTACTTTTATCCTTATCGTACTCTTCATCCTTATTTTTGAGTTATTCAGCAGTCACAAAAACACCATTGGGAACAGTGGACTTAGCGTATTTGGCTTCATATATATTGCCACTCCGTTTACGCTGATGAACTTTATCGTACACGCATCGCCCGAAGGACAAAGCAATGCCTTTTACCCCTGGATTTTAGTGGGTGTTTTCTTTATCATTTGGGCCAACGATTCATTTGCCTACCTACTTGGCTCGGCTTTTGGGAAGCACAAGCTGTTTGAAAGTATTTCACCCAAAAAGTCGTGGGAAGGATTTCTGGGTGGTGCCATTGCAGCAATTACAATGGGCATTCTTAATGCCGTACTTTTTCAGGCAATTAGTATGTTCAGCTGGGTGGTTATAGCAGTGTTAACGGTTGTTTTTGGCACACTGGGCGACTTATTTCAGTCGAAGCTAAAACGTGAAATCGGTGTTAAAGATTCGGGATCAATATTACCCGGCCATGGAGGTTTCCTTGACCGTCTTGACAGTTTGTTTTTCTCCATCCCGGCCATTTTTATTTGGTTAATGTTCTCAGGAAATATATAGAAAGAGCAATGACAACTGAAATTGATTAATGATTATTGATTATTGTAAATGGAGGTTAAACGGTATGAGGGATACGGGATTAACAATGACAATGCCGACATCCAGAAATCTGAAAATCCGAAAATCTGGATATCCTGTCAACACTGAACACTGGTTCTTTGCTCTTTGTTCTTTATTCTATGCAATAAATTGCAGGGTTTTAAACCAAAAACTACTTAATATATATTCAAATGAACAGCGTAATTCGACAAATACCGAACTTTATAACCACACTAAACCTGTCATGCGGCTTTTTAGCCACTATTTTCGCCATTGACGGTCACCTTATCTGGGCGGGAATTTTTATTTGCCTGGCCTCGGTTTTTGATTTTCTAGATGGTTTGGCAGCCCGTTTGTTAAAAGCATTCACTGAAACGGGAAAGCAGCTCGACTCGCTTTCTGATATGATTTCCTTTGGTGTTGCGCCCGGAGCTGTTCTTTTTACTTTATTGGAATTTTCACTCTACGGAACAAACCAGCCCATTCATGAAATAAGCGGACAATGGTATGAATGGTTGATTTTATTTTCTGCTTTCCTCATTCCTGTTTTTGGAGCCATTCGTTTGGCCAGATTTAACGCTTTCTCGAGCAACGAGACTTTTTTCAGAGGACTGGCTATCCCTTCCGTAGGTATATTCTGGGCGTCCATGGGCTTAATGCTTGAGGTTCCAAAATACCAGGAATATTTTAAACACATTTACTCAACCAGGGTGCTGGTTTTACTAGGTATATTTATGGCCGGCATGATGGTCATTAACCTGCCAATGTTTTCGTTAAAAATGAGCAACTTTAGCTGGAGAGACAACTGGTATCGCTACGTTTTCATTGTTATGGCAGGTGCTCTGCTTGCGATGTTTAATGTTTATGGTTTGGCCTTAACCATCGTTTTATACATTTTTATAAATGTACTTTTCTATCTGTCAGGCGTAAAGGTTTAACCTTTTTCAGGGCATAAAAAAAGCCCCTGAAAACGGAAGAAAAGATTTTCCCGAGGGAAAGTTTAATAATACGCCATGACAAATTGTCTTCCGAAACCAGAGGCTAATACGCTACAAATACTTTGACAAGAAGCATTTGTATAGTAGTTAACAACAAAGGAGGAAAGATGTTTTTGAATGTTTAATTTTCTTTGGTCAATACTCATTCTTGCCTGTGCAAGGCTGATTGATCTTTCATAAGGATCTTACTTCAATGGTGCAGCAAACTTTAGTACATCAGCCTCATTTATCTCCATGTCGCACAAAATAATCAGCCTTTCAATTACATTTCTGAATTCGCGAATGTTCCCCGTCCAGTTAATTTTCTGCAGTTCTTTTACCGCTTTATCGGTAATTGTTTTCTCCGGCATTCCGTACTCCTGGCATATTTGTTTGATAAAATGATTGGTTAAAAGTGGAATATCCTCCAAACGGTCGTTCAAAGGTGGAACGTGAATTAAAATCACACTTAAGCGGTGGTATAAATCTTCACGAAATTTACTTGCCGCAATTTCTTCCGAAAGATTTTTATTGGTGGCAGCGACCACACGCACATCCACTTTAATGTGTTTGTCGCCACCAACCCGGCTAATTATACTTTCCTGCAACGCGCGTAAAACTTTGGCCTGTGCCGAAAGGCTCATGTCTCCAATCTCATCGAGAAAAAGTGTCCCGCCATTTGCCTGTTCAAATTTTCCTTTGCGTTGTTTTACAGCCGATGTAAATGCTCCCTTTTCGTGTCCAAACAGCTCACTTTCTATAAGTTCTGAGGGTATTGCCGCACAATTCACTTCCACAAAGGGACCGGAAGCCCGGTTGCTTTGATCGTGAACCCGGCGGGCAACCAATTCTTTTCCCGAACCGTTGTCTCCGGTAATTAAAATCCGGGCATCGGTTGGAGCCACACGATCGGCCATTTCAATAATTTCGGTAATTGCTTTCGACTCCCCGATAATTTCGTATTTTTTATTGACTTTCTTCTTCAGAATTTTGGCCTCGGTAACCAAACTGGATTTATCCATTGCATTTCGAATGGTAATCAATAAACGATTTAAATCCAGAGGTTTTTCAATGTAATCAAAAGCACCTTTTTTAATGGAATCAACAGCCGTATCGATATTCCCATGTCCTGAAATCATCACCACCGGTGTATCGGGTGCCAGTACAACCAAACGTTCCAAAACCTCAATTCCATCCAGTCCGGGCATTTTAATATCGCAAAGCACAATATCGTATTCTGCCAAATGCACTTTTTCAATTCCCTTGTTTCCATCTTCCGCCAGGTCAACTTCATACTTCTCGTATTCCAAAATATCTTTTAGCGTATTCCGAATACTTCTCTCGTCATCAATTACCAGGATTCTAGACATAATCTTATTTTCAGTTTAAAATGTAAAAATAGTGTAGTTCGCGTAAAACAAAAATGGTTCCAAAAAAAATCCCGGGAAATTCGTTTATCCCGGGACTCCTTTTATCCGCATGTCGAAGGCGATCTTAACATCCCCCCTGAACGGACTTTTTCTTTTTCTTCTTTTTGATTGGAGGTTTCGACGATTTCACGGGAGCCGAAATACTTGCTTCCAACGAAGCTCCACCCAGGGCGGCACCTGCTCCTTTCCTGAAATTGAATTTTGCAATCTCCTCGTTCGGATTATTTTCATCTGGTGCATCAGGATTCATGATCGTTTCCGCCCAGTAGTTTAATCCACCCTGTAAAACGTAATTATTTTCGTATCCAAGCTGACGGGTTATCATCCATGCCTGGTTGGCATCGATTGTCCCGTTTGAATAAAAAACATTCAATTTCACATCCTGGTTAATGTACTCGTCGTAATCTGAATTTAAGATATCGGACAGTGGAATATGAATTGCATTTGGCAGGCTGAATTTGTCAAATTCATCGGCACTGCGAACATCGATTATCTGGAGCGAAGGATCTTTTGACACCAACATGTGGGCCACCTCATCGGGATTGATGAACTGGGTTCCTTCTTTTACCTCTTCCAGCAACTGGGCAGCAGTTAAGCGGTATGGTTTTGTTGTATTCTCCGGCACGGCTGCTATGATCAGTCCCAGGGGGATTAATACAGAAGCTAATATTAGTCTTGCTTTCATCTTTTTCTAATTTTAAGCGTTGATATTGAGTATCCAGACTCTTTATTTTTGGTTCAGTTTATAATCATCCCGAGCAAATCTCTTTTCTGCCCATTCGCCAATCCAAAACATTCCAAGAGCTACTAAAATCATCAGGAAGGTTAGTAATCCCCGTGAAGCACCCAAAACATCGCTTAAAAGGGGTGAACCCATGAACTTCGCATTATAGAATCCTTCCCACAGCGGAAATCCCTCGGTAAATACCAGAATCCCGATGAATATTCCACCAATAAAAGCCATGGCGTCTATTCTACCAATTGAAGCGGCACAAAAAGATGTTCCGGGGCAATAACCACCAAGGATGAATCCCGCACCCATAATTACACCTCCTCCCAGTGTCGACCAAAGATAAGTTGGATTAATGTATATGTAATTCAGATCGATCCAGTGAAACAAACTCATGAAGAGCAACCCGGTTGCACCCGTTATTGCGGCAGTAAAAAACACTTTTAAAACGGTAGTGTCGTAACCATAGAACATACCGGCCAATCGGCGACTTGAGGAAAATCCATTGGATTCCAACACGAAACCAAATCCGATTCCGATGAGAAATGCCAAAAATAAATTGGTATTTGAAGATATTATCTCGTTTACTATTAGTGGTCCCATATTAATACTAATTATATGCGTAAATAAATGATTGAATTAGATCCATAGTTTTCTTGCAAAGTAGGCCAGAGCAAAAGCAGTTCCGAAAATGGCTGCCATCGACAGGAATCCGCTTAAGGATAACACGGACATTCCGGTTAAAGCCGAGCCACTTGTACAGCCCCGTCCTAACTGGGAACCCAAGCCAAAGAAAATTCCACCGAGAACGGCGAAAACAATTCTGGTTTTGTTGGTCACCCGCGGTCCTTTTTCAACTTTAAACTTCAACCTTTTGGCCAATGCGCCAGATAAAAATCCACCCACAACAACACCCATCATCTGGAAAACGAGCCATGATTTTAAGGGATTAGGATGTGATTCCAGATAATCGCTGTAATAAATGCTCTTTGCGGCATGTCCCGGAGCAAAGGTTTTCACACCCGAAACAATTGCACTTTTTGAAGCACCGCTAGCTCCAAGACCACGACCCGACACCCAAAATGCCACAATAAGTACCAATCCAAGCAAAACTCCCCCCAGATATGGATTCATGTATTTTTTTCCTGTTTTCATTTTATAAATATTTTCGTTTTTTACTAATATAACCATCGACTTGCCTGGCCTGCATAAGAAATAATAAAACGGAGCATTAAACTCCCGAACAATACCAGGATTACCGGGATAAGGGGAGGAATATGAAACTTCCGTAATTCGAGCCATTCCAGAACAGCTGGAATGATCATTCCGATTATCACCACAAATATCCAGAATGGAGCAGTGTAAGGTCCCCCCAGAAACAGCCTGGCCGCCTCAATTTGCACTTCTGTACTTGCCAAAAATCCCATAAACATATGTACAATCAGAAATAATTCAATTCCGATTAGCATGATATCAATTTTTGCAAAGGTCTTCTTCTCGCGCTTCGTTTTTGAGAATAAAATTATGACCGCTGCACCGGCCGACAAGCCTGAAGTTAAAAACAGTGGTCCTAGAATTGAGGTATTCCAAAGCGGTCGTGCGTTGAATGCCGAGAATAATATTCCTGTGTAAATGCCCAGAATCACAGAAAGGAATAACATGATCCAGGCAATGTATGGTTTGTTTTGATGCAGAAAGATATTTATCTCTTTTAAAACAGGGTACTTCCAATCCCACCTGGGAAAGAACTCCTTAATGTGCATGGCGGCCCAAATCATGGAAAGAGGAGTAATGGCCATTAAGGTCCAGGCTCCCCACGACATTGGCGATTGCAGCTTTATGGTGGTATATAGTTGCCAGAAATACATTTTATGACGCAAATCGAGGAACAAGGCTCCCAAACCAATTACCAGAAGAAAGGGAACGATTATTGGAGCCTTTTTTACGGCACTACAATACCTGTCCTCTTTGCCCAAAACAACATTTATACTGGCAAAAAACAGAATCCCTGCTGCCAGACCTCCAAGGAACAGGTAGAGAGGAATGTGCCAGTGCCAGATCTCCAGGTGAGGATCCACAAAAGCATTCATTCTTCCGGAAGTTATAATTTCTTCTCTCATAGCGTATTAGATTAAATAGTAAACATGAGGTTTTGTGCCGGCCCCGGGAATTAATGTTTTCGATTTTCTCTTCTTCAATACCTGGGAAACATCGCTATTGGAATCGTCCAGATCGCCAAAGTACATACACTTGGTAGGACAAACCGAAACACATGCCGGCTGCTGACCTTTTTTCACACGATGTAAACAAAAAGTACATTTGTCGACATAACCTTTCGGGTGGGAATAACGGGCATCGTAAGGACAACTTGTAATACAGGCACCACAACCAATACATTTATGTTTGGTAACCGTCACAATTCCACCTTCTTCATAATGACTGGCACCCGTTGGGCAACAACGAACGCATGGTGAATTCTCGCAATGATTACAGCGCTCGGAACGCAATTCAATTTCCAATTGCGGATAGGTCCCATCTGTTACTTCCACAATCCAATCGCGGCAGTAGCCCACCGGTACGTCGTTTTCAGTTTGACAAGCTACAACACAATCCGAGCAGCCCACACATTTCCTGGTATCAATTGCCATTGCGTATCTCATGATTCCACCTCACTTTCTTTTTGGAAACGGAACGTCACAAAATTTCCTCTCATTCCTGTTCCTCCCATTATCGGATCTGTTAGAACCCGTGTAATTAATTGTGAATCGCTAATTCCTTTTCCATGTGCCCTGGACAATTTTTTGTTCGAATGTCCAAAACCATGAACGATGTAAACTGAATCGAAGCGTGTGCGTTCTGTAACTCTGATTTTTGCCGGAAAATCGGAGACGACTCCATCCTGGTTTTCAAGATAAATTTCCTGGCCATTTTTCAAATCCCATTCCTTTGCCACTTTTGGATTCACCCAAACCGCATTTTCATCCATCAGGTCGGTTAGATTCGGATTGTTTGCAGTTCGGCTAAAAGTATGCATTGGAGCGCGCCCGTAATTCAGGTGATAATATCCGGCTGGTGGCTCCATATGTGGTTTATATACCGGCATGGGATCGAAACCTTCTTCTTCAAGAGCCGTTGAATACAACTCAATTTTACCCGTATTTGTATTGAATTCTATCTCTTCACCATCCTGGTAATACAGACCTCCGTATTCACGTGGCAAATTCTTTACTCCTATACGTTTCATTTCTTCCAGAGACGAACCTATTTCTTTCAACTGCCAATCAAGCATATCTTCAATGGTATTCCATCCGAAATATTCTCCAAGCCCCATTCTCTTCGATAGCTCTTTTGCCATCCAATATGCTGGTTTTGTGTTGTATTTTGGATTGGCTGCAGGCATTCGCAAAGCAATGTTGGGGTTACGTCCCTGAACCACCCGTAAGGAATCGTATCGTTCCAAATAAGTACATTCAGGAAGAACAACATCGGCATAACCCGTAATCTCCATTGGCATAGTATCGACCACTACCATAAAGTCGAGATTATTAATGGCCTCCAGAGTTTTTTTCTGATCGGGCAAGGTCATGATCAGATTGGTGCCGTTTACAATCCATCCTTTGATGTTACAATCCAAACCCGGTGAGGGAATGGTGGCATCGCAAACTCCCGATGCCAGAGCTAAATCAGCCAGATTGTATTTTCCACCCATTGCATCGCGCCAGGTTTTCCTTGGCTTCGGATATGGGGGGTGCGGATAGGATGGTACACTCGCTTTCTCGGGAACATAAAAACCTCCACGACGGCCCCATGCACCAAGCAAAGCATTTAAAATTGTCACTCCACGCAGGCGCTGAGTATCATCACCATACCAAGTTACATGTCGTCCGGGATGAATGATCACCGACGGGGCAGCATTTGCCATCTCCCGGGCGGTTTCCCTGATTTGATGAGGTTTAATGGTGGTTACGCCATAGGCCCACTCAGGAGTAAATGGCTGAACGTAAGCCTTTAATTCCTCGAAACCGTAAGCATATTTATCCAGGTATTCTTTATCGTACCAATTGTTATTAATAATCTCGCGAATCCAGGTCAGCAGCAAAGCGATATCGGTAGCCGGTTTAATGGGCAACCAAAATTTCGATTTACCAGCCACCGTTGAAAAACGGGGGTCGACTGTGATAATGGAGGCCCCTTTATCGATGGCTTCCGACATTTCCTGCACCTGTCCGTTGTGCATATTCTCACCCAGGTGCGAACCAATTAAAACCAGGCAACGTGTATCACGTATATCGGTTGGTTCAGGCGAATTTAATCCCTCCCCAAAGGTAGCAGTAAAAGCCACCTCCCGGGGTCCACGACATTGTGAATACGAGGGTGCAGCAACATTCGACGAACCATACGCTTTTAATAAATTGCCAAAATATTTACCGCCCGAACCATGTGTAAACAAAGCTGTACACTCAGGTCCGTACTGTTCTTTAATTTTTTGAAACCCCTTTGCAACTGCATCCAAAGCCTCATCCCAACTGGCTTCACGGAACGTATCCTTTGAACCATTTGTACCTCTTACACGAATCAGGGGAGTTTTCAAGCGGTCTTCATCGTAATACATTCCCACCCCACCGGTTCCTCGCGGACAAAACCGCCCGTTGCAGTTGGTGTCATCCTCATTCCCGACAATCTTTTTAATGTTGCCCTCATCGTTCTTGTAGACCCACCCGGCACACTTCCAGAAACAAACTTCGCAGTAAGTCGGTGTACGTAAATCTTCCTCTGCTCCAACTTTACCAAAGCTCTTAATTCCGGGAACTGCAGATTGAATATATTTGGCACCAGCCAGAACACCAGCTGTACTCAACGATGAGATTTTTATAAAATCGCGCCTTGTTTTTGCCATACTTTTTCGCTTTAAGGCTGCAAACATACATAAATCTTCATATCAAAATATCTGACTTATTGCATACGTTGTATTTTCATGAATTGTAATAAGCATTTGATCAATTCAGGCGAACATCAAAATGCGCGGCAAATCAGCAATTTAAAGCAAAACACAAAGCTTATTTAAATACAATCTAAATTCAAAGTCTGGTTCGTATTTAAACCAATTCTAAATGAAACTCACCGTAGTAAGCTGACGAAATCTGCCACGTCGATTTATTTTCCGGTTGTGTTTAAAAATCCAGCAATTTCAAAAACGATGTTGTCACTAATTTCGAAAAAAAAACGCCACCATCTGTTAGTTAACAGAATAGTGGCGTTAGCCCCTCTATATATTAGAAATTAAACAGCCATCAGGTAAAAATAATCTGCGTTCCTTCTCCTCCCGACATGGCATACAGGTCACCAACCGTAATGATTGCTTTTACATGTTCACTTAAATCATCAATGGTTAATTTAAACATATCAGCAGCCAATTTACAGGCATAAACCTCGCCGCCACCTGCGGTAATCATATCCAGGAATTCGTCAACAGGAGGAATATCCAGATCGTCCATTTGTTTTTTCATCATTGCCGACACTCCGGCTTCAACCCCCGGGATGGCACCCAACAGAGTGGGAAAGGGTAAGCCACCGGGCATTCTCATTCCGGGATTTCCAACCACTGCCGTGTGTAACTTGTTCATTTGCTTTTTGGTAATTGCATCAAGCCCGAAAAAGGTAAAGAAGAGTTTTGCTTCAATTCCTTCCATAACAGCACCGTTTGCCATGACCAAACCAGCGTACACATCTTCAATATTGGCTTTTGCCACAATGATCATCACCTTTTTTATAGGTGTTTCTTTTACTTCAGTCATAATTTTCTGGTTTTAAATTAAACACAACTTGCCGGTTTTGGAATCCCGGCCCATTTAGAAGAAAATTTAAGGGGACCACCCGGAAACAACTGATACAATCCTTTAATATCGGTAATTCCTGATTTTCCAACTTTACGTATTGTAAGTGAAGCACCTGCTGCTTCCTGTTCACGCAAATACTCCAGCACTTCGTAATGTTTGTCGGTTAATTCAATACCATCTTCTTGGGCCATTTCAGCTGCAACTTCTTTGTCCCAGTCTGCCTTGTTTACCAAATAACCCTCGTCTGTTACTTCAACAGTTTTTCCTGCAAATGTTTTTTCTGCCATAACTTTTATTTTTAATTTATTCTTAATTATTTTATTGTTTCGCTTGACATGTTCTTCATAAAGGTTACAAAGAATCCAAGCGCACGTTTCATTTCCGGTTTATTCATTTCACGCATGACTTTAAAAATTGAATATTCAGGAATATTCTCAGTTTCTATATTGCTAAATACTTTTAGACTATTGTTTATTGCCCCCATCATTTCAGGTTGGGTTGCCGAACGAACAGTTTCCAGAATGGTCACTACGTTTTCCGACAACTCGCGTACATCTTCCGGTTTATAATGTGTAATAATATTATCAAAGATATTTCCGGTTTCAGCAAAAAATTCGAAATATCCTTTCTGATCCAATTCATTCAACTTTTTGGTAAAGTCAATGATAAGTTCGTTAACAATCGGGCTGGCATCTTTAATTAAATCATTGATGCTTTCGAACATCTCCAGGAATTTATTGATGTTATCGATATTCCTGAGTACACGTAGCACCAATCCCTTAACTTCATCCAGATCCAGGTGAACCATTCGCTTATCAAGTTCTTCCACCGTTGTGTCGTACATATCTTTTCCAATGATTGACACATCGGCAAGCAAATCCTCAAGCTGATTTGTTTTCAATCGTTGCTGGTTTACGTAATCCAGCAACAAATCAACTTTTTGATTCAGTTCTGTTATTTGCGTTTGCAATACTTTTTCTTCCATTTTGGTTCCTTTCAATTAATTCACCTTCTTTTTCCCGGCCATGGTCATTAGTGGTTCAATGGGCATTTCTTTCCCTTTTAAGAGAATGTGCCAGTAGATCCAACGAAACATTACTTTGCCGTAATGATTAATTTTGGTATTCTTTAATAAGCCAAATGGTCCGATACCTGGCAATGGGAAAGTTCCCGGAAGGGGTTCGGTGTCGTAATTAAAATCGATTAAAGCACCTTTGCCATAACCGGTTTCGATGTAGCAGTTGGCGTGCCCGTCAAATTTTGCATGCATTGGTCGCCCTTCAATGATATTCATGAAGTTCTCGAACAAAATTTCGGCTGCAAAGTGAGCTACCGATCCTGCCTTTGATGTTGGAATATTTGAAGCATCGCCCAGCACAAAAATATTCTCATGCTTTTGCGATTGCAACGTTTGTTTATCTGTGGGTACAAAATTCATATCATCGCCAAGACCGCTTCGTTCAATCATTTCGTCGCCCATGTTTACCGGCACCACAGTCAACACATCAAAATCAACCTCTTTCTCATCATAAGATATCAGCTTTTTAGCATCGTTATCCACACGTTCGATGTAGAAATCAGGGATAACTTCAATATTTTTTTCGGCCAATAGTTCGGATAACATTTTCGTTGCAACGGGTTTGGTAAATGCACCGGGCATTGGAGTTACGTATGATATATCCACTTTATCGCGTATTCCCAGTTCAGTAAAATAAGCATCGGCAAGAAATACAAACTCCAGTGGTGCAACAGGACATTTGTAGGGCAGTTCGGTAATGGCCATTACCAGCTTACCACCTTCCCAGGACTTAAAATAATTACGAAGTGCCACAGCTCCTTCAACGGTATAAAAGTCAAATATCTCCTTGTACCACAGCTTGTCCTGTAATCCGGGTGTTTCGCCAGGGAACGTTTTTGTTCCGGTGGCGATTATCAGGTAGTCGTAATTTAAAACTTTGCCACCTTCCAGATGCACTTTATTGGCTTCTGCTTCAACTTTATCGATGGCCGAATAAACCATATTTACACCCGATGGAATAAAATCTGACTTTGGTTTGATAACATCCTCTTTCTTATAAATACCAAAAGGGATAAAAAGAAAACCCGGTTGATAATAGTGTGTTTTAAACTGATCGACAATGGTAATGCTCCACTCATCTCTATCCAACGCACTTCGAAGCTTATTAGCCATCATCGTTCCGGCAGTTCCGGCACCAAGTATTACAAGTTTTTTCATCTGAATATGTTTTATTTAAGTATCTAAAATCTGTTTATTCTATATGCCAGCAGTTCGACCTCTTCCTATTGTTCCAATGGAACTCGTCCCCATGCTTCGTGACTCGTTTCATCCTTGTACTCCATTCATTCTTCGCGACGTAAAAATACAGTGCAAAGGCAATGATGATTTTTTGTTTGTTATGATAATTATCAGGGTATAATAAATATCATAATAATTTGGTACATTGTGCGTGTAAAGCATGTCATTCGTCAGTATTATGGAAAAAACAACATGTAATTGCCAGGATTGTCAATTGAAAAGCATTTTCTTTTCGCATGTTAGGGAAGATGATTTAATCAATATATGTGATATTAAAATTGAAAAGCAATATTCCAAAGGAGATGTAATCACCCATGAAGGAGAAAATATAAATGAATTTCTATATATGAAGGAAGGATTGGTGAAACTTTCGAAATCGGATAACAACGAAAAAGATCAGATAATTAGTTTTTCGAAACCTTTTGATTTTGTGAGCCTGCTTTCTGTTTTTTCTTCAAAGAAATACAAGTATTCGGTAACTGCCGTTGAAGATACCACCGTATGTATTTTGGATTTAGAAACGGTTAAAAACTATGCAAAAGAAAATGCCATGTTCACCATGGATCTGATGACGACCATTAGCGAAGCAACCGATAAAATTATACTTGAAAATCTGGCCATAAAACGCAAAAATTTAAAGGGCCGCATTGCCCATGTTTTACTTTATTTCTCGGATTACATTTATAGAAGCGATGAATTCGAGTTGCCCATATCGCGAAGAGAAATTGCCGAATACATTGGCATGACCACCGAAAATGTAATTCGTACGCTTTCGGAGTTCCGGAAAGACAAGATTATTAAAATATTGGGCAAGGAAATTCATATTTCCGATAAAAAAATGCTCAAAAACATTTCTGATTTTGGATAAACAGAAGATCGCTGTTTACCTCTCACTTTTTACAAGGAGACTATAGATCTTCAGGCCTGTTCAGGTTGTGAAACAACTTTGGATATTTTTCGATCCAGTGCTGCGAATCCACATATTTTGTTTTCAGCGAATGAAGGAGGTTATGCATTTTAAAATCGCCCCTTTCAATCATCTCCTCCATTTTTGCCAGGCAATTTTTATTGTACAAGGCTATCAGTGGTTCTTTCCCCTTTGAATGAACCGGTACAAGCGC
Organism: Draconibacterium sp.; assembly: GCA_041546215.1. Classification (GTDB taxonomy): domain Bacteria; phylum Bacteroidota; class Bacteroidia; order Bacteroidales; family Prolixibacteraceae; genus Draconibacterium. The sequence continues at coordinate 37,638 of JBFEWU010000009.1, forward strand.
GTCATAATTGTCAATTTCCGAAATCAGAAAATTCACAAAATCCGTTTCAACAAATGCCGCATCCACACTAATTATCAAATTCCAGGCGTTTTTCGATTTTTTCAGGCAGGTTGATATTCCACCCATTGGGCCCGTATTTTTACGCTCATCGGCAAAAACAGGACAAGCGTATTTCTGATGGATTTCGTGGTTTGAGCTTAGAATTACCGCATCACAAACTTTATAGCATAAAGCGATTGATTTTTCAAGTAAGGTTATCCCATCCACTTTCATCAGAGCCTTATCGCTTCCCATTCGCTTACTTTTCCCTCCGGCTAAAATTATCCCTGTTATTTGCATGAGGTAAAAATACACAAAGACAATTAAATCTCAGACCTTTGATGGATTTATCCCAAACTCCTTGCTAAAACATATGGTAAAATAATTTGGATCAGAGAAACCGGTAATATGGGCTGCTTCAGAGACCCGGAATCCTTCTTTTTTTATCAGGTCGTAGGCCTTTTTCAAACGTACCGATTTGATGAGGTTATTGGGAGTTTGGCCGGTTAAGGATTTAATTTTCCGGTTTAAATGCGATTTGCTCATGGCAAAGTGCTCTGAAATGAGTTCCACATTAAGTTTATGATCCCCCATATTTTCTTCAATACAGCATTTCAATTCTTCAATAAATTCAATGTCTCTTGGGGTTAGTTTGCTATTATGGTCTTCGTCATCATGTATCCCCATAATTCGTTCTCTGATTTTTTTTCGGGTTTCCAATATCGAAACAATGGTCGTGTCGAGCAACTTGATATCAAATGGTTTTGCGATATAGGCTTCAGCTCCCTTTTCCAATCCTTCAATTTGTTGCTCTACCGTATCATTGGCAGTGAGCATTACCACCGGAATATGAGAGGTTTCAAACTGTTGTTTTAACTTGCTACAGAAATCATAACCATTCATATTTGGCATTAAAACATCGGTAACAATAATGTCAGGATTCTTTTCTTTGGCAAGATGAAATCCCTTTTTACCATCAGTGGCTTTATAAACTTTAAAGTTTTTTTCAAAATGACCGGCCAGATAGTCCAGTAGTTCCAAATTGTCCTCTGCCAATAAAATTTTTGGAAGATTATATCGTGTATGCTTTTTTTCTTCGCTCGTTAACAGGTTACCATCCTGTTTTACTGCAAAGGGAACTTCTTTCACTTTTGTGCTGTTGTCTAATTCCTCTTCCGAATAATATTCTTTTTTTGATGGAAAAGTTACAATAAATGTGGTTCCGATTCCGGGATCAGAAGTAAGTTCAATATTTCCATGATGTATCTCAACCAGGTCTTTTACAATGGATAATCCTATACCTGTGCCCTCCGGGGCATTTTCAACCCCCTCGCGTGCCTGATAAAAGCGATCAAATATTTTCTCCTTATTTGTATCCGTTATACCTATTCCCGTGTCTTTCACAAGTATTTTTAAGTGTTGTTTCTGAGCTATTGTGGCTAACTCAACATTCAGGTAAATTTCTCCATCCCTGGGAGTGAACTTAATGGCATTGGATAACAGGTTCCACAATATTTTCTCAATCTTTCGCGGATCTGCGAAAATTTCTTCAGGAACATCAATATTACACACAAAGTTTATGGCCTTGACCATGTATTCTTCATGAAAAGCGACACATGTATTTTCAATTAATTGTTTAATATTGGTTTTCTTCACCAACAAAGGCATTTGCTTTTGGGTAAGTTTTCTGAAATCCAGAAGATCACTAATCAGTTTGTATAAGCGACCCGAATTTTTGTGAATTACCTGTAGCTTATTTTTTTGCTCATCCGTTAAATCCTCTGCCTGCAATAAATCACCCAAAGGAGCATTTATGAGTGTAAGTGGTGTTTTAAGGTCGTGCGATACATTGGTGAAAAATGCCAGTTTCCTCTCTGTTAATTCATGCTCTGCATTGACTTTGAATTCCGAGAACTCAATCTCTTTTTTTAGCTTTACCCGGGAGGTATAAGCATGCATTGATGTGATAATAATTACCGCAACAAAAATAACGTAGCCTGCCAAAGCATACCAACTTAAATACCACGGCGGTTTAATTTGAATACTAAGCTGTGTTGGATTATTGCTCCAGACATTACTTTTATTGGTGCTTTTAACTTCGAAAGTATATTTGCCAGGCGAAAGATTGGTATAAGTGGTATGTTTTGTCTCACCCAGGTATATCCAGTTGTCTTCCAGGCCAACTAATCGGTATTCATAGTTATTGTATTTTGGCAAATCTTTATCCTTTGAGAAAAAATGAATGGTAAATGAGTTTCTTTTGTATGGCAAACGAATTTCCCTGGTTTCCTCGAGGGGACTGGTAAGAATGGGCTTATCGGTGACGTGCTTAATGCTTTGATTATGAAACGTGATATCGGAAATAATCACTTCTGTTTCAGAGGTATCGGGCCTGACTTTATGTGGATCAACAATAGTAAATCCGGCATTGGAACCAAAAATTAGTTTTCCATCATCGGTTGTTGATGAGGTACGGGCAGTGAACTCATTGGCAGGAAGACCATGTTCATGATTGAAAATTAATATCCCTCCGGTTTCCATTTCAAACCGGCAAAGCCCCGAAATGGTGCTTATCCATAAGTACTTATCATCGATGGATTCGATTCGAAGAAGTGTATTCGTTGGCAAACCTTGTTCTGTAGTCCATTTGTCAAATTCGCGCCCATCTTTCGACATGCGAACCAAACCATCTTTATGAGTTGTAAGCCAGTAAAATCCCTTTTTATCCAGGTAGAAATCGGTAAGTCGAAAAGTAATCCGCTTATTCACCTCCGGCA
>JBFEWU010000286.1:0-5945 GCA_041546215.1 Draconibacterium sp.
AGGACTGTTCATTATCCGCTTGGAATTAACAAAGCCTTTGGAAACTATATTCCAAAATTTTTCTGGTTTCCCTGTAGGTTTTCGCTCTTCCATTTCTTATTGATGTGTCGTTTTACAATTACCGCTGACGTATGTGCATGTCACAGTGTGCTACATCTTATTAATTGTTACTTTGCAACAAAAGGTTGCGGTGTAAGCCAGGTTTTATTGGTCATAGTGAAATTTACAAGCATAGATCAAGATCTCGTCATCACGAAATTGATAAACTAATCGATGCTCCAAATCAATCCGTCGAGACCAAAATCCGGCTAAATCATATTTTAAAGGCTCTGGCTTACCAATTCCTTCAAAGGGTGTCCTTTGGATGTCTTTAGTCAATTCGTTGATTTTTCGAAGGATCTTTTTATCATCTTTTTGCCAGGAAAGATAATCCTCCCAGGCATTTTTAGAAAAAGTGATTTTCATTATTCCTCAATCAAATTATTTGTGATTTTATCACCCTTTTTCATTTGATTTATTGACTCATACAATCTATCTGCATTTGCTATAGAACTCAGTAGATGCAAGGTTTCCATTATTGAATTGTACTCATCTAATGAAATCATCACTGCGCCTTTTCCAGTCTTCCTTTTCACAATTAAGGTCTCGTTGTTATCCTCTACACTGTCAAGGTACATTTTTAACTTCGTTCTGAATTCCGAAAAATTTGCCGCTATCATAATTTTCTTTTTAAGTATTTAATAAAGTACAAATATAAGTACTTTTGTGCAATGATCATGTTTTTATAGATGATTTGATTTTTCGCGTACATGCAGTCTATCTATTTCTGGGTCAGGAAATCTTTTAATTTGTGATAGATCCTTGCTCGTTGCGTATAATACATGATAATTGTTATATGATTGTATCTTACCTATTTCTTTTTCTTTTGACAGTTGATTTACTTCTTTCACAACAGAATCTCAAAGTTTTAATTTATAAATATGTTTATAATTAAAAGTAACCAATAAGAATAGGGCTTGCAACAAGTCGTTTACTATCCTCATAACCGAATTCCATAGAAAAAGCAAGCCTATAATTTGGTATTCTCCCAATAGATGCTCCTATCCAAACACTACATTTCCAACATATTAGAATTCGATATAATTTGGATTAAGATTAGCAGCTATAGTTCCGCTTGAAGTTCAAAAGACAGGGCTATAGAGCCCAAAACCAAAAGAATTGAAATTTTTTTCATAATTTTATACTGTTTTTAGTGTAGCATAATGGGTTGCCGCCCTGCTACGTTATTAATAATTGTATCTAAAGCCCGGAGTTATTCCGGGTTTTATTTTGCACTTTAACTCAATAGCGGCTTTTAAGTGCCCGCTAATTACAGGCATGTACTGCCCCAAATGAAAGTGGTAAATTGATACCTCAGGTCGCCCCATCTCAGCCGGAAATCGTAAAAAAATAATGGCGATAAAATGAGAAGAGTTAAAATAATAATTCTTGTTTTTATTATCTGGTTTTTGGTTTAAAATACGGCAATTTATAGTATAGAGCAAAGAACATAGAGCAAAGAGCAAAGAAACAGTGTTCAGTATACAGGATATCTGGATTTTCGGATATTCGGATTGCTGGACTTCTGAATATCAGAATGTCAGAATGTCAGAATTTATTGACCAAGCCATTAATCACTAATCAATAATAATTAATCAATTTCCTTTGTATTCGGTCTTTTCCGTTGTCATTGTTGTCTGAATATCCGAAAATCTGAATATCCTATTTCCAATACATAGTGTTTTAGTTACTTCTGTTTGTAAATGTTAGACACCAAATGCATATTAAGCATATTGTGTATATATAATATATTTTATATACCTTTGTTCATATTGGAACATATTACTGGAGAAATGAGAAAACGAAAAATTATTGAGTTGGATGACAATACCTTTAAAATTTTATCGATAAAAGCTGCCCAGGAAGGTACAAATCTTAAAGCTCTTATTGAGAAATCGTTAGATGAACTGGCTGAAAACATTCAAGACTCAGAGCTATATACATATTTGTTAAGAAATTACCAAGAGGGGAAAGAGATGCTTGGCAGCAAGGAAAAAGAAGAGTTTGAAAATTGGCTTGGCTTATGAACGTTGAATACTCCAAAGCATTTGTAAAAGCAGTGAAAAAGCTATCAGGGAAAATGCTTGATTCAGTTAAAAAAACCATTCAGGAAACAAAGAGAGCAGAAAGTGTTGAAAAGCTAAATAATTGTGAGAAACTTATTGGTTATAAAAATATTTACCGCCTAAGAATTGGAAATCTAAGGGCTTTTTTCTTCCTGCAAATTGATATTGAAAATAATATGGTCATATTTGAATACCTTGTTCCAAGAGGACAAGCTTACGATAAGAAGTTTCAGGAAAGCCTAAAGAAAAAAGATAAATAATCTTGTTATCGGTTTAATTTTTCTTCTTTGTTTTCTCTCAGATCTATCATCCAACCTGGTAATAGTTGTTGCTTATCTAATACCAGTATTTATTTAATCAGGTACTTAGGCGTGGTGTTGGAATTCTGCAGCAGAAGATTACCTACTTTCCGGATATTAAAATACCTGCGGCCAGCTCAAGAACCATCAAAGGTGGAAATTTGTTTTTACGGTCCAGGCATACATTCCTCTCATTGAGATTATCTCCCAATGCGTCTCGCTTTTGAACGCTAAGTCTATCCATAAATAAAGAATGACAGCGAAAATTTCGTCCCTGTCATTCTTTTCTGAAATGTTTTTAAATGTGATTATCTCGAAAGGGCTAAAACAGCACTTCCACTAAACTCTTTTTCCGATGGAATCAGCTTCATGTAGTTCCCCCAAAGCAAACTAATGTAATCCCACTTGTCATTAATAATTAAAGTATTTTGTCCTTCAATGATGTCATACCGGCAGGCCTGGGTTCCTCCCGACAAGACTTTTATTTTGGAACCTGTATTTGTTTGTAAAGAAAAAGAATAGATATTCTCTTTTAAAGAACGTGCTATGTTTGTTAGCGGCAATACTTTTTCCAATCCAAAGTAATAGTACCCCCTGGTATCCATTTCCCAATCATGGTCAATACTTTGGCGGTAATCCATGGCAGGTTTGTGATTTAAATCCACGACACCATTGGATTTTCCCATATGAGATTCAGGATAGGCTGTAAAATACGCATTACGATCCCAGGCCACTTCCCCGAAAGATTCTCCGGTAATAAACTTCAACCCGGCTTCTTGTGTCTTTTTCCCTTCCGGTGCATTCTCTACAAAGTAATCGATATTGAAAATACCGTTTTCATCTATTTTGATGGTAAATTTAGCGGCTATACTATCATATTTACCTTCGCTTAAGATGGTGGCAATCCCTTCTTCTACGCCAAACTCAAAATTCTCACATTCCCAGTTTTCTGCATAATCCTGCATCATGATGGTGGAGTACTGAACACTTTTTCCCGGAAGTTTCAGGTTGATGTAGGGGCCTGATTTAATTAATACGTCCTCATTGACTCTCACATTTTCCAGTAATCCCTTCTTCTTATTCACCAGGAGATTGAAGTTTTTGCCTGAGATGATAATTTGTTCTTCGCTTTCATCAATAGCTAATTCACCTTTACTGCAAACAGGTAATTTAACAGCCTTTTTACCCATTTGAAGGTCGTACTCATCAACCAATTCAGTATTGTTCTGATAAAAACAGATGTTTAGTTTTTCATCGGAATTCCAGTTGTTTGCCGGAATAGTAATTTTACCTCTTTTGTGGGGTTTCAGGAATACATTTTCAAGTTCTCCCGAAGCCTTGCCATATTCCCAGGTAATCTTTAACTCGCAAAAATTCGTATGGTCGAAACGGTTATGAACAGGTATTTCCAGTTCCTTATGGGGCTGGAAATTGTCAATTTGCTTCATATATATCTTTGTTGGCGAATAGGCTTTTTTTGTTCCCCAAAACTCTGGTTTTTTGCGGCGCCATATATCTATGATTCCCCATTCTCCATAGCCAACCGTTGGCCCCATGTAGGTTGAAGGAATTACGTTTTTATCCAGAATGCCCCACCATTGGTTATAGCCATCCAGGTCTTCGGGAAGCATAAAGGTTTCATCCAGCATACACCAAATTGCACCCCCCAGGCCACCGTCGGCATCGAATATATTTGTCCACATGCGATCAAGGCTTTCTCCCCAGAAGTTACGGACATTGGGATCATATTGCAAGGTTGGATTGTTATAACAAGCCACATGGGCCCACTCATCGTGTAGCATGGGCATTGGTTCATAGGTAAAGCCGGTAGTTGAAATTCCGTATTGATTTAACTTACCGTCCCAGCTGGGGTAGTGCATACTTGTAATCTCATAAATTTGAAGGCTGTCGGGTACCTGTCCCGGATAACTGTATATAACCGGACGGGTTAGATCATTTTGTTTCACCCATTTAAAAGATTCTACGAAGTTATTCCCAAAGACATTCTCGTTTCCGATGGACCAGATTATGATGCTTGGATGGTTTCGGTGACTTTGCACCATCTCTTCAAGCTGTGACAGATAACGTCTTGTAAATTCCGGATCGTCTTGAGAAGCTCCCGTTGCACGATATGCTTCGGTGCGATGCGAGCCTACAAAACATACGGCAGTTTCATCTTCCACATATATCCCGTATTCGTCGCAATAGTTTAAAAAGGCTTCCGAAGGCGGATAGTGTGAGGTACGTATAAAGTTCATGTTGCTTTCTTTTGCCAGCATAACATCCAGTTTGTCGTATTCTGCAGTTGTCATTCTTCCAAGCGTAGGATGAATATCATGCCGGCAGGCGCCCCGTAGTTTAACCTGCATGCCGTTTACCAGCAATTTATTACCGACAACTTCTACTTCGCGGAATCCGATCTTTTTGCTTGTTTTTAAAATCTCTTTTCCATCCTTCATAAGAGATGTAACCACCGTGTATAAGTTCGGATGTTCGGCATCCCATTTTTTAGGATTATTGACAGGAATGGAAAAATGACCCTTTTGAGCTGCAGCTTCCTCCAGGAATTCGGTAACCAGCTTATTTTTGTCATCAAAAAGCTCAACGTTTATTTTTGCAGAAGAGGATTGTTCCAACTCATAAAAAACTTTCAATTCGGCATTTTGATACTTTTCATCAAAATCGGTTTCAAAATAATATTGCCTGAAATTTTGTTTTGGCAGAGCGAGTAACTCCACATCCCGAAGGATGCCCCCAATCTGGTGCTTTGCATACCCGCTGCCGTAAGAAATATCATCTGTACGATCGACAATTTCAACTGTTATAATTGCCGTTTCTCCGGCTTTGACCACTTCCGAAATATCGCAAGTCCATTTGGTGAATCCGCCAAAATGGTCGCGAATAAATTCTCCGTTTACCCAAACACGGGCATAGCTGTACACGCCGTAAAAATTCAGCAGTATTTTTTTTCCTTCAAAATCTGTCGGAATGTCAAACTGGTGTTTGTAGGCGTAGGATTGATCGTGCTTTATGGCAAAACCCTGCATCTGGCATTCGCCGGGAACCTGAATGTTTTCCCAGTTTTGAAAATCAATATTCTTTTCCCAGAAGTTCCCGGGGGGTGACATCGAAAATTTCCAGGTTCCATTTAGTGAAATAACAGGAGAGTCTACACCGGCTACTTCAATGGGATTGGTGCCGGGTTGCTTGGTGCAACCCAATAAAACAAAAGCAAGTAAAAATACGGTTTGAACGACTTTTGAATTCATATGATTTTAATTAAAGATTTTTTTTAGAATGAAAAATTTGTCAGTAATCATCCTTTAGTAGGGATGATTAAGAGTTTCATAATTTTTGGTATACAATTTTACCAGAAAATAATATAGATAGCTGAAAATATAAGGATTATGATAATTGCCAATACATTAAAAGTTTTATCGGTTCTGAATATTTTGCGGGATATTTCCAGGCCTTTATTTCC
>JBFEWU010000268.1:0-6515 GCA_041546215.1 Draconibacterium sp.
AAATCAAAGATATTAAACATGGCAAATAAAAAAATTGAGGTATTTGTAAACCTGACAAAAAACGAAACTGTTGTTGCCCTCGATGAGAAAATCTTACCAGGAAGTTTAGTTTTTGAGTCATTAAATCCTTTTCCGGGATATTACCATGAGTTACCTACTGATGTGAGCTCGATGTATATTTATATGGTTATGGGTCAGCAGTACCCCCTGGAAGATATTTTACGTGCAACACAAAATATTGAAAAAGAATACGATTGGAATTTTGATGCCGGTAAAGCCTATATTTCAATCGGCTCTACTTCTCTGGATGCGATTCGTGTTCGCCATTTGCCTTCCATCGATTTGGTAGAGAAGATTCAGGAAGCTTATGCCAAACAAGGGATTAATTTTTTAATGAATAAGAAGCTGAAGGGAAAATTAGAAGCACAGACTAAAATTGTAAAATTCCTGGAGTTGGAAGAATTGGACGAGGGGATTTATCAGAATGCCGATGATTCAACATTTGCATACATTGAAATTCCAAAATATTTGCATTTGGAAGCTTTTACAAAGGTGTCGATGGATGTAAAATACAACTGGGACGGTCATGAGTTTGATGCGGCAAGTGCTTCTTTCTATAAGGATGGGAAATTATATGAAGCCGTTCGGATTCGCTCAGACAAAATGGACCTTGAGTATCTGAATAGCATTAAAAAGTTGTATGCCGGTAAAATTCGCTAAGAATCAATAGTATAAAAATAGGAAGGTGATTTATTGATATGATAAATCACCTTTTTTTTGCCCGAATGAAACGAGCATTAGAAGGCAAGATATTTCAATGGTGTTCACACAAAAGATGATGAATATCCGTCAGCTGACGGATTTGCGAGTTCCATCGGGCCAATGGAAAAGATCAAAATACCAGTATGTATAATAAACAGATTTATAGTTACTTAAATAAAACATATTCAGATGAAAAGTGCCTGATATTTTAAATTTGAACTACTTGTTTTTTTCGTACCTTTGGGGCTCATATTTAATAACCTAAATCAGTTGTTCCCATGGGAAACAAAACTTGGCTATATATCATCATCTTTGTGGCTGGCCTTGGAGTTGCCGGCGGTTTCTTCTATCTCACACAAAAGTCAAATGTAACAAGTGCTCTAAAGGCAGGTTCTTTTCAAACAGAATCCATTGAGCGAGGTCCTGTAATTGCCTCAACCAAAGCATCAGGAGTCGTTGAATCGGAAAGTGAAGTGCTTATTCACAGTCCTGCAAAGAGTATTATTAAGAAGGTATATAAGGAACCCGGCAGCTGGGTTGAAAAAGGAGAGTTAATTGTTCAACTGGACAAGGAAAATATAGTTGACGACATTGATCGCATTGGTGATCAGTTGGACATGAGGCGTAATTCACTGGAAAAAACGCAGTTAAATGCGCAAAGTACCCGTCTTGACCTGGGGTATAACGAAGAGGTTAAAAAGCTTCGGATTACTTCGCTAAAATCGTCTTTGGCCGACCAGCAGCAACTTTTGGAAGTGGGAGGTATTTCACCTGCCCGAATTGAGAAAACCAAACAAGAAATTGTACTCGCCGAAAAGGATCTGGAGACACTCACCGAAAAAAATGCCATTCGCTTAAAACAACTGGCAGCCGATGAAAAGGGTTTGATGTTACAGATTAAGGTGCAGGAAAAAACCTTACAGGAGAAACTGGAGCTTCTAAGCAAGTGCGACATTAAAGCACCATCGTCGGGGATTATCCTGGCTGTTGCCGGAAATGAGGGAACTCGTGTTGATGTGAAAAAATGTTGGTTCGCATGTCGGATTTGACCTCCTTTAAAGTCATTGGATCCATTGATGAGAAATTTGCCAAGCAACTGAAAACCGGGAATCGTGTATATGTGAAGATTGACAATGAAGACCTGGAAGGAAGAGTAGGTAATATTACGCCAATGGTAGAGAATGAAAGGGTACAATTTAATATACATTTAAAAGAAAAAAACCATCCAAAATTAATCGCCAACCAAAACGTGGAGGTTGATATTATTAACAGTAAAAGAACCGACGTGATCCGGATTAAAAAAAGGGAAGCTTTTGAGATTGGTAATCGTCACCAGGTTTTTGTTGTAAAAGGTCCCGAAGCTGTTAAAACCGAAATTATACTTGGAACAATCGGGAACGAGTATTGTGAAGTTATTTCGGGCTTAGCTGTAGGTGACGAGGTAATAGAAGATGAAATTAATTCCAGGGGACTGGCGAGGATTGAAATTCAGAATTAGAGAGTGATGAAACGATTCGTTTTTCTTATTTGTTTTTTGGTGGCGGGCCTGGGGGCAATGCCCCAGGATGAAAGACTGGACAAGCTTGTGTTGACGCTTGAAGATGTAATTGATATGGCTATTACACAGTCTTCGGCCATTCGTTATACTCAAAACAGTAATGTTAATTATTTCTGGCGTTATCGAAATTTTAAAACACGATTTCGCCCACAATTGAGACTTTCTGGCGACATGCCCAATTACAGACATACCACCAGTCCGATTACACAACCCGATGGTAGTATAGAGTTTAAACAGGTGTCCATTCTTTCGGCATCGTCGGTTTTGTCCTTAAACCAATATATTCCGCAATTGGGAACAAACCTCTGGGCCAGTACTTCAGCTGCCGGAATCCATAACCTGAAAAAGGATGAAACCAGCTATTCGGGAAGTCCGTTCTCAATTGGCTTTCAGCAACCCTTATTTGCTTACAACTGGATGAAATGGTACCGCAAAACCGAGCCTATGATTTTTGATGAGGCACAAAAACGTTTTGTGGAGGAGATTGAAGAAATTGCCTTGGCAGCCACCAATCGCTTTTTTAATTACCTGAGTTATCAAACCAACTTTAACCTGGCACAAAGCAACCTGAAAAACAGCCAGGATAACCTAAAGATCTCAACAACAAAAAGAGACCTGGGACAAATTTCCGAGAATGATTATTCCAGGATTGAACTCTCAGTGCTGAATGCACAAAAGGCATTAAACCAGGCAAGTATGAGTTTGAAGAATGCTGATTTTAGTTTGAAATCGTACGTCGGACTAGATCAAGGCCGAACGATTGAGCTGATTATTCCGCTTAATATTACCTTGTTTGAAATTGATCCGAATCTGGCTTTGGAAAAGGCAAAGGAAAACAGAAAAGAGACCACTTACTACCAGCGCCGGTTGATTAATGCCGACCGCGAACTTGCCCAGGCCAAAAGTAATACCGGATTAAGTGCCACTTTGCGTGGTAGCTTTGGTTTGTCGAACAGTGCCGATGAACTTAAAGGAATTTATGAAGAACCTGAAAAAGACCGGATGTTAAGGGTTTCGGTTAGTATCCCCATTCTGGACTGGGGGAATTCAGCCTCGACGGTAAAACTTGCTGAGTCGCAACGTGACCTGACCATTTTTGATGTAAATAAGGACATGGAAGATTTTGAGCGTAGTGTTATTGTTCAGGTTGAACAATTTAGTTTGTTAAAAGACCAGCTAAAAACAGCCACCGAAGCTGACCGCGTTGCCGGGAACGGCTATAAAATTGCCTTAAAAAAATTCCAGAATGGTGAGCTAAGTATTACCGATTTAAATATTTCCTTACAAGAACGCGAATCGGCCAAACGCGACTATATCCGTTCCATTGAAAATTACTGGGAGGCCTATTATCGATTGAGGGAACGCACGCTTTACGATTTCGAAAAAGGACATAATATTACCTACGGAAATCCGATGTTGGAGGATGAAATTCAACGGTACTCGTTTAAGAATTTGGAGTAGGGTTAAGAGAAAAGAGTTGCAAACATAGTAACTCTTTTTTTTGAGCCTGATTCGTGATTTTAATAACCTAACATATGCAATATCGTATAGGATAACAAACCGAAGTGATTCGTAACTGATTGCAACTATTTTTTAAAACCAGAAATCGTTATGAAAAAGATTCTTTACCTGGTACTTATTGTCATCGGGATTTCATCCACAGTATTTGCACAGGACGATATTTTCAGAAGTGATTCTTATGGGCAAAACATGTTGCATCGCAAACGCGATTTCAGCATTTTTCTGTCAACCGCCTACCTTTCTGCAAACAATCCTTATAATCCAACCTTGTCGGGGGGACTAAAGATGCGTATGTTTGTGGGTGAACGCTTTAGCTTCGACTCAGGCTTTATGATCGGGCAGGATCACTCACAATGGGGTATCGGAACTTTAGGCTTGCCCATATGGATGCTGGGCATGGGGATTTTAGCTGATGAAGAAGATGATATTGGTGCTGAATTTGGGAAGCTTTTGTTTTTTGGAGTGGTAATGCTTTTATCGGCTGAACACATTGCCTATCATATTCCCATGCAAGACCGGATCGAATTTTCGCCATATGTTAGTTTACTTCGAATGAAACAGTTTACAATTGTTGAGAGCCCGGAACACCCCGATGGATATGTTGGTGCTACTTGTTTTGCCCTGGGTGCGGAGCTAAATACTTATTTTAACAAATTTATCGTATCGCCATATGTAGATTATAGCATAGGCTATTCAGGTGATTTCAGAGGCTTTGCCATTGGAGTGAACGTGGGGTATTATTTCCCAACAAAACGAAGATAAAGAATCGTTTTTCATTGCTGTGCCTGTTTTAACCCAAAATAATGGCATTTTAAATGCCATTACTCCACTAGAAGGAATATCCCAATGTGATTAAAGGGAGTATAAAATTATCGGGTGAATAAATGGCAGAAGCTTTGAATAAAAATCCTTTGGGTGCCTGGTATCTGTATCCCATTCGTAAGGTAAAAAATTCAAAATCCCCATCATCATCGTTAGTGCCGGCAATCAATGCGCCTGCTCCTGTTTCAAAAAAATGTTTACTGCTGCCAAAAACTGCAGCGGTTTCAACTGCAGGGATCAGCGGATCCCAAATCATAAAACCTCCTTTAAGGGCAATGCCAAATTTATCGCTTAAGGGTAATAATCTTTCATAAAAAAAACCTAAGAAGTCTTCATTATAAACGGCATTGCGTTTCATGTCGAACATGCTGGTTGCCTGCGATGAATCTTTGAATGATTTTTCAGCAGGTTTTAGGTTTTGGGAAAATAAATAAAGGGGGACAACAATCAGGAAACCAATAATGATCATTTTTTTCACTTGTATATAATTAAGTTAATATGTTGTTTTTCAATGCATAGCAATCGAGAATATTTTACTCCGATGCTTAATGGCCCATGGAACTCGCTATACCGGAGGGCAGGCATGATTAATATATTCATTCCCTTTTGAGTCAACACCTTTAAAATATTTGTCAACGTCATGCTTGTTTCATCTGAATATGTTTTGTTTAAGTAGCTATAATTCTGTTTATTATACATACTGGTATTTTGATCTTTTTCCATTGGCCCGATGGAACTCGCAAATCCGTCAGCTGACGGATATTCATCATCTTTTGTGTGAACACCATAAAATATTTTTCCTTTCTCATGCTCATTTCATGAGAGTTGATTTTTGAATTATGATACAATTTACAAAAAACAGGAAGATTTATCTTGTTGGAAATACATTTTACTGACTCCTTCAAAAGAGAAATCATAGGCACCCGAAACTTAAGCTCGTGCATAATCCGGTAAACGCAAATCGCGTAATGGCAATCCAAAACCTATATACGAACAAATATGACTTGTTTCGTCAGGTAATGGATACAGAATAGTTAACTAAGGGGGGGTAAAATCTATAAATTATACTTCAGATATTAAATAGTGACAAGAATTATTCCCGACAGCAAGATTATGGCAAAAATTGAAAATGACAGCAGAAAAACGTTATAAAGATTTCCAATTTTACCCGTTTCCTTCAATGTTAGCTGTTTGTATTTACTTGCATTGTCGAATATCTGAACATGCATAGTAGCCGGATTTACTTTCTCTCCCCGGGATTTCAGGTAATTCAATATCCGGACACTTATTGTAAAATTCCACACAAGAATAATGAATGCCAATACTCCGATAACCAAGATCACTGAATTTTTATCCATTGCACAATAGGTATATTGAATGAAACTTTTGTTACACTTTTAGCTTGGTTCTTGTCTGAACTATTGACGCAACTCCCTTTTCATCAAAGGGACATTGAACAAATAATACCCCATTTTTAATAACAGGAGCATGGCCAGGGTAATTCCTGACATCAGCATTGTTGCATTGGCACAACATTCAATCCGGGTAAAAAAAGGGTAAACAACATGGAATATTACCAGCAAGTGATTGATTCCAAGGATCAGGAAGGTGTAGTAGTATGATTCCTTGAGCAACGGCTTGTTCAGATTCTTTGCCCTCCTGATTAAAATGTACATCAACCATATCAATGCCAGGTGAATTGTTATTAACGGGCTGACAGTATCCTTGAAATAGATAAAGTATCCAAGTACAACGAGGCTCGCAACGATTTCAAAAACCGGATTAAACAGGTGATGAAATATTTTGTATTTCATATCGGCCACAACAGTCGATTGGGTTTTTTACATCAGGA
>JBFEWU010000309.1:0-5502 GCA_041546215.1 Draconibacterium sp.
GATGGTATTTTCATAAACACCTTCTTCCTTTAATGTCTCAATGACATTACCTATTGCCAAATCCAAACGATAAATCATTGCCAGCTGAATATCACGATCACGATCTCCGGTATTGAATTTTCTTATGTCTTCCTCCGGTGCTTCAAGAGGGCTGTGAACTGCATTAAATGGCAGATATAAAAAGAAAGGATTTTCTTTACCTGCATTGTTTTTCAGGAAGGAACAAGCCTCCCTGCAAAGGTTATCTGTCAAATAGCCGGTATCATTTATTTTGGTAAAATTCCGATATATACATTGGTGCAGATCATCAGGATCATCAGGACAATCCAGATCAAAATAGTCATGTGCTCCATGTCCAAGAAATCCGTAAAACTCATCAAATCCTCTGCTACACGGATGAAATTCTTTGGTTAGGCCTAAGTGCCACTTGCCAAAAATCCCAGTATGATAACCTTCTTTTTTTAATACTTCGGCAAGTGTAATTTCAGATAAAGGCATCCCAATTCTGGAGTCGGAAGCCCGGTAAAAACCAAATCGCTGCTGGTATCGTCCGGTTAGCAATCCTGCTCGGGTTGGAGCACAAACATAAGCGCTTGCATAACCATCGGTGAACACTATTCCATCTGATGCCAGTTTATCTATTGATGGTGTTGAAACAGATGCCGGATAACGTTGATATCCGGCGTCGGCATTTCCCTGATCATCCGAAAGTATAATTACAATATTAGGTCTGTCCGACTCACTTGAATGGTTCTGTTTTAGTTTTCCGGAAGCTGAAAACATAACCGGCACCATTATTAAAATGGTAAAAATTCTGTTTAAGCTTTGATTCATTTGGTTTTGTTAAGAACAAGTTTTAACAAATAAAGAATAAGAGCATTAATAATGAATTAATAAAAAATAAAGAGTATTAACACCATTAAATTTTCACTTCATCACACACAAAACACGTCAATCCTAATACCATGAACACCAATCACTTAACACGATTCAGCTTTAAAAAAACAAAACTTATAATTATTCTTTAATTTCAAGAATATCGAGAAAGGATTGATCGTATTCCTGACCATACATTGCCATATATTCTTTAAAAAATTTATCGTATGTTGCTTTTGCATGACTGTGTTTTCCCATACAATATTGAGCTTTTGATTTTAACATCATTGCATCTTCGTTAATCACATCAAAATTAAAAATACTGTCTGCAAGATGCACGATAAAATCAGCTTCTTCTTTAACAAGGCACGATTTTGCAAAATCAACCAAAGTATCTATAATTTTATCGGAAACAATTGATTTAAATTCATCCAACCATTCATAATGAACATTGGATAAAAAGGGTCCTTTTTGCGTAATTTCTATCAACCGGTTTACCTTTTGTTTTGTAAGATTATTTTTGGAAGCTGTAATTTTTAAGAAGTCAATATAATCGCCTTTAATTCCTGAATCTTTAAAATCAATTTTCCAATATCCTGTTTTTTTAGAAAGTTCACACGTGCCTATCTCATGCAGGATACTGCGTAATTTCGCAATATTAACTGCCCGATTGTTTCGTGCACTTTTTTCGGATTTATCATACCATAAAATTTCGGTAATTTTTTCAGAAGAAATCCCTTTGTTATTTTTAAAAGTATGTAATAAAATTAATAGAAACAGCTCTTTTAATAGAGGCGAGAATTTATTTGTAATATCTGCGTCATTACTATCAAAAACCTGAAAACCGCCAAAGAATATTAGCTGGTATTCAATTTCAGTATTTATCGAATTTACATCATCTGTTTCAATTGTCAAATGTGGAGCAATTATTTGATTCTTCCGCAATTTCCCAGGCCTTATTCGCCTTATAAACAGAATTGCCCCGGCAATTAATATTGCAGCCAGAATAAGCAAATACCAATAAAATTCTAACCGGCTATTTTCACCTGGGTTTAACGATTGCGGAATAGATCTATTGGGAGGGTAACTGATTGAATAAATGGAGGTATTGGTTGATTCAACTCCATCGAAATAAGAACTACATGCGAAAAGTTTAGTAACCTGAGGCATATAGAACAAACAAGCATATGACCTCACATCAAGAAATTGAAATGGAATTTCGTCCCCAACAAATTCAATCTCTGGCTCATCCAATTTTCCTTTAACCAAACGTAAATAACCGTCGAATTTGGTTTTTTCAAAAGCCAGCGCATAGTAATTACGTGTAACTCCGTCAATCCACATTGTATTGGCAACACTCATGTCGTCAATAACAGGCGGGATTTCAAATTTTTTGAACAGGCTACTATCCTTTATTGAGTAACCAAATAAATCGTAATAGCTCTGCGGGTTAATCCGTTGATCACCTGTTTCACTGCCATAACCACCAAAAATATAAATCGTATCATTCAATGCTCCTAATCCGGCTAAATACCTTGGCTGAAAAATAGAATCGTTGGTAGGAAGATCGCTTATTGAATTGTCTTTTAAATTAATTTTTCTGATTTCATTATTGTATTTGTGCAAACCATAACCTCCAAATAAATAAACCGAATTGTTATTGTCACAATAATACTGATTGTGATGCTTATACTTGGTTTGGACTGAAGAAACAGAAATTGATTTAGTCCACTCGCCGGTTGTTATATCGAGTGACCATAGAGGTTCCCCATCAACTAAATAACAGTATATTTTATTGTCCCGACTATTATGAAAAGCCCTATACCCATCATTGGAAAGAGGAGAGCTATTTTTATATTTAACAGTAAAAATTTGATCATCCACCACCGAATAAATTAATAGCTGGTCAATTCCAATAATAAATATTTTAGCTGACTTAAGATCAGCAGCAAATATTAATGGCCCATTAATTTTTCTTTTGAATATTTCATTCCATGACTGATGGCTTCGCATTAACCAAAATGGATTTTTTACCTTAACCTTCTTTTTCCGAAGACGGTCAGAAGCAAAGGTACCTTCAGTCTCATTTAATGGCCAGTGATGTATTAACTTTCCCTTCTCGAATAATTTTACATCTTTAATGCACATTGAAGGGACATCTGTTGTTTTGAACTTTATTAAATCATTTGCCCCAAATATTATTTTAAATTTGTCTTTTTCTCTAAAACCTACATTGTCTTGAACATAAAAAGAATCAGGAGTGTAAAATATTATCCTATCTTCCGACAACAAAATTTTCACCCTCAACTTAATCCATTCCTTGAAGGCATCTTCAGGATAATTTACCGATAGTATTGAATTTTTATTACCAATAACAACATTTAAATTAGCATTTGGTGTTGGCGTACTTAACAAATCTACATTGTTATTTTCCTCATTAATTATTCTAACTATATAGCCAAAAAGACCACGATTCGAAGTTATGAAAGTTGGATAAGCCTTAAAATCAAAAGAAAGTTCAAATTCACCCTGTATGTTTATATATTCATCCGGAGTTAAATTTAGTTCTGTTCTTTCATCCAATGTTACATGATGACCTTGAAATTTCAGTCCATACGTTTGAGCAAAAGCGGAAGGACAAAAAATCAGGTATAAAGTGTATAATAATGTTGCAATTAGTGATTTACCGTATTTCTTATACATATTAGCGTTTAATTCCACCTCGGTTAGACAAACAAATGTAAGATTTTTAATCTTAGACAAAAAAAACCGAAATAAAAAATCCATAAAATTCCAGTTAACCAAACATTATTCCATTGGATCGTTTGTTTTATCGAAGAAAACAATACTGAGAGTGTTAACACCGAGAAGATGTTTTATAGATATAGGCCAATGTTACTTTTAAAATCGGGATATTCAACAGTTTAAGTTAATTCCTATATGGATTATGCAAATGGGCAATTTTTGCATCACAACAAATTTCGGAATGCAATAGGGTGTGTATTCTTAAAATTGATTTTCATAATATGTCCAGAAAAACACTTGTAGAATTAACTTATTATAACGGAGATGGTACATCTTTACTAGTATTCAATTTTTCATATCTTTGATGTAAAACAGTTTTGTTGGATTAAAAAATGTTTTTACCGAAAACAAAATTTTTGACTTCTGTAAAAATCTGATTTTAAGCGCAAAAGAAAAATAGAATCATCCCGTCCGGGCCGACCATTGAAATGAAGCAATTTTAATCGCATGAATTTATTTTACAGAAAAGCCGGAAGCGGAACTCCGATTGTGATTATTCATGGGCTGTATGGCTCATCAGACAATTGGGTAAATATAGGAAAACGACTGTCCGAAAAACATACCGTTTATATGCTCGATCAGCGCAACCACGGACGGTCGCCCTTTGCCAAATCACACACATACGACGATTTACGAAATGATTTAGAGGAGTTTTTTGCTCATCACAAAATTGAAAAAGCTACTTTGCTCGGGCATAGCATGGGTGGAAAAGTTGCCATGTGGTTTGCTGCCGATTTCCCGGAGAAAGTGGAAAAACTGGTAATCGCCGACATTGCTCCGAAGGATTATTTACTACTGAAGGAGGACAGCCAGTTCCACCTTCACCGTAACATTTTGCTGGCCATGCAGGATATCGATTTCTCGATAATTAAGTCGCGCAATGATGTGGACGATTATATGGCCGAAAAACTGGATGATCCGCGAATTCGCCAATTTCTCTTAAAAAATATTGAAAAAGACAAAACCACCAAACGCTATAAATGGCGTGTAAATGCAGAAGTTTTGTACGATCACTTAGATGAAATTGTAAGTGGCGTAAATCACAGTTGGCTCGATGACCGCACTCCGATTACCACCTATCCGGTCATTTTCATACGTGGATTATTGTCGAAATATATTTTGGATGAAGATATACATGCAATCAAAGAAATTTACCCCGATGCTAAAATTGTGGATATTGCCGGAGCAGGGCACTGGCTACATGCCGAACAACCTCAGAAATTTATGGAAGCAGTTATGTTGTGCTGTTGAAAAAGTTGGAAAACGGAATCAAAAACCTTACTGGATGGTAATTTCTCTGTTGATTTTACCGGTTATATTTCTCCGTCAATCCTTTTAAAAAAGCTTTCTGTCCTTCTTTTAGCTGGCTCCACTGAAAACGCCAATCCCAGTTCCCGGATGCAGTGCCGGGTGTATTCATCCGCGATCTGTCATCTAATTCCAAAATATCCTGCATGGGGAAAATAGCTGTTTCGGCCACCGACGCCATTGCCATTTCAATGATCCCAGCCAGGGCACTCTTGTCCTGGCCTTTTATGTATTGTTCAAACCTTAGCTTCTCTTCTTTTTCGATGCTTTGAACCCATCCCAAAGTTGTTTTATTATCGTGCGTACCGGTATAAACCACAGTCTTCCTTTGGTGGTTATGGGGCAAATCCTTGTTTGTTGCGTCGGTGGTGAATGCAAACTGTAACACGTTCATTCCCGGTAAATTAAAACGTTCGCGCAAATGGTCAACTTCGGTGGTAATTATCCCCAAATCTTCAGCGATAAATGGCAAAACTCCGATCTGGCTTTTTATCAAACTCAGCATTTCATAAC
>JBFEWU010000085.1:0-14792 GCA_041546215.1 Draconibacterium sp.
AGTGTTCAGTGAACAGGATGTATCCGTCATACTGCTTAACCGCCGTTTACATTAATCAATAATCACTAATCAATAATCAATTTCTTCCGTCTTCGGTCTTCGGTCTTTTCCGTTGTCATCGTTGTCGCATATTGAGTATCAGAATATCAGAGTATTAGAATATCCGAATTTCAGTGATCAGTAAGCAGTATTCAGAGTTGTTGTACAGTTGTCACCCTGAGCGTAGTCGAAGGGTGGAATTGATTCCGGATCGCTGGATATTCGGATTTTCAGACTTTAATGCTAACATAGCCGGTTACATTCACGCTCTCAGCCATTCCTCCATTCTAATATCCTTATATTCTAATCTTCCAATTCCGGTTGTCCGAAAATCTGAAAATCTGAAGATCCTGATTAATCAATAGACAATAATAATTAATCAATTCCTTCGGTCTTCAGTCTAAATCTCAATTCTAATATTCTAATCCTCCAATATTCTAATCTTCCAATTCCGGTTGTCCGACAATCCGAAAATCTGAAGATCCGAAAATCCTGATTAATCAATAGACAATAATAATTAATCAATTTCTTCCGTCTTGCGTGTTCTTCTTTGTTTATAAAAATCCATTTTATTCTTAAACCAATGTATTTCCAATGCACAGTGGTTTAGTGGAATGGTATATCTCTCAGCCGGATGTTTCAAATTGGATCGTAAAAACTACCTTTGCAGGCAATGAATACATTCGATGTGATAGTAGTCGGAGCCGGACCTGCAGGACTTCTGGCAGCAGGACGTGCCGCCGAGCTGGGTGCAAAAGTTTTGATTTTGGAAAAAATGGGAACTGTTGGACGTAAGCTCTTAATTACCGGGAAAGGCAGGTGTAATGTTACCAACAGTGCTCCAATCAGTGAATTTATCAGTCATGTTTTTCCCAATGGTCGCTTTCTGAAAAACGCCTTCTCGCAATATTTTTCTGAAAATATTTTAGAATTGCTGGAACGTTATAAAGTTGAACTAACACTGGAACGGGGCGGCCGCTATTTTCCTACCAGTCAAAAGGCAAAAGATATTCTGGATGCCTTAATGAAATGGATGAGTGATCTGGGGGTTGAAATTCAATGTGACAGCAGGGTGGAAAAGTTGTTGGTTGATGATGGGTTAATTCGCGGTGTCAGGGTGAACGGTGAAGCGTTTTTGGCACCAAAAGTAATCCTTGCCACAGGAGGGAAATCGTACCCCGCAACCGGGGCAACAGGAGATGGTTACGAACTTGCGCGGCAGGTAGGCCATAAAATCGAGAAACCAATTCCTGCACTGGTTCCCGTTGAAACCAAGGGAGGAGTGGCACAAAAACTTCAGGGATTAAACCTGCGAAATGTTAATGCGGTGGTTTGGGTTGATGACAAAAAAGCGGGTGAAGCTTTTGGCGAAATGTTGTTTACGCACTTTGGGTTATCGGGTCCTATTATCCTGACGCTTAGCCGGATCATGGTAAAAGCCTTACAGGCCGGCCAGAAAGTGGAGGTAACAGTTGATTTAAAACCTGCCCTCGACGAACAGAAACTTGATAAACGATTGCAACGCGATTTAAATGAACACGGCAAAAAACAGCTGGTAAATATTTTCAGAAATTGGTTGCCGGCTTCCATGGTCCCTGTATTTATAGAAGAACTGGGCCTGGATGCTCAAAAGGAATGTCACCAGGTTTCGGGAAAGGAGCGCAGGCAAATTCGCAATATGATGAAGAATATGCGTTTTGAGGTTTCGCATAACCGTTCGTTTAAAGAAGCCATTATTACAGCTGGCGGTGTTGTTACCAAAGAAATTACTCCGAAATCCATGGAGTCGAAAATCGTACCGGGATTATACTTTGCCGGTGAAATTCTCGATCTCGATGCAGAAACCGGTGGCTATAATTTACAAATTGCTTATTCTACCGGCTGGGTGGCAGGGAATTCCAGTGTTCAATGATCAGTGTTCACTGAACACATTCTTAACGCGACCAACCTCGCCGGTTTCCAGCATCACTTTTATGCCATGCGGATGCGAAGGTGATTTGGTCAGGATCCGTTTTACAATTCCGTCGGTTAATTCACCGGTGCGCTGGTGGTGTTTTTGCACAATCTCAACCTCGCTGCCAATTTGTATATTTTTTCGTTTCTGTCCGTCCATATTATGCTCCGTATAATTTTTCACGTTGCAGCTGAACCTTTTCATCCACAATGTATTCGTCGTAAGGCATTAGTTTATCGATAATACCATTTGGTGTTAGTTCTATTATGCGGTCACATACCGATGAAATAAATTCGTGGTCATGCGAAGACATAAAGACATTTCCCGGATATTTCACCAGGTTATTGTTAAAGGCCTGAATGGATTCCAGGTCGAGGTGGTTGGTTGGAGTGTCCAGAATAAGGGCATTTGGATCGAGCAGCATCATTTTGGCGATCATACAACGCATTTTCTCTCCCCCGGAAAGGACCTTCACTTTTTTGTAAATCTCTTCCCCGGCAAAAAGCATCCGGCCCAGGTAGGTGCGGATGTACATTTCGGTAGTGTCTTTTGTGAACTGACACAGCCAATCAAATAAACTCATGTCGCGCTGGAAAAAGTCTGAATTATCCAGGGGTAAATATGCCGTGGTAATGGTTTGTCCCCACTGGAAAGTTCCCGAATCAGCTTTGCAATGACCGTTAATGATTTTGAAAAAGGCGGTCATGGCACGATGGTCGCGGGAAAGGAAAACGATTTTTTCACCTTTTTGTGCCGAAAATTCCACGTCTTTGAAAAGCGGGGTGCCGTCTATGCTTGCACTTAATCCCTCCACATCCAGTATGCGGTCGCCTGCTTCTCGTTCGGGGGTGAAAATAATCCCCGGGTATTTACGGGTCGATGGCTGAATGTCCTCAATATTCAGCTTTTCAATCATTTTTTTGCGACTGGTAGTTTGTTTCGATTTAGCCACATTTGCACTAAACCTCGAAATAAATTCCTGTAATTCTTTCTTTTTCTCTTCAGCCTTTTTGTTTTGTGCTTGTTGCTGGCGCAAAGCCAACTGACTACTCTGGTACCAGAAGCTGTAGTTTCCGGCAAACATTTTTATATCCCCGTAATCAATGTCGATGGTGTGTGTAGAAATGGCGTCGAGGAAATGCCTGTCGTGCGAAACCACCAAAACCGTGTTTTCGTAATTGGCCAGGTAATTTTCCAGCCAAACCACAGTTTCAAGGTCGAGGTCGTTGGTTGGCTCATCGAGCAACAGGTTATCAGGATTCCCGAAAAGTGCCTGTGCCAGTAATACACGGACTTTCTGGTTTCCACTCATATCTTTCATTAAAGTATAATGGAATTCTTCTTTTACGCCCAGGTTACTCAATAAAGTAGCCGCATCGTTTTCGGCATTCCAGCCACCCATGTCTCCAAATTTTTCTTCCAGTTCGCCGGCTTTTATACCATCTTCTTCCGAAAAATCGGGTTTCATGTACAAGGCATCTTTTTCCTGCATCAAATCCCAAAGTTCACTATACCCTTTCATTACCGTATTCAGTACGGTAAATTCGTCAAAAGCAAAGTGGTCCTGACTCAAAACCGAAAGGCGCTCGCCCGGCTCCAGTCTTACATTTCCTGCTACCGGGTTTACTTCGCCCGAAATGGCTTTTAAAAATGTTGATTTTCCGGCACCATTTGCACCAATTACTCCATAGCAGTTTCCGGCTGTAAACTTCATGTTAACATCCTGAAACAAAATACGCTTGCCAAACTGAATTCTTAAATTTGAAACTGTAATCATTTTCTACCTTTTTTACTACCCCTGTTTTTAGAGCGTGCAAACGTAGTTATTTATTTAGGATAGCGCGTTCAATTCAAGCCAAACACTTCATTGGCAATAATTACTTAATACTGAGTGAAGTAATTATTGCTAACTCGTAACCAGCAGCCAAAATCTATAGCTTCAGTATCAGGATACAAGATTCAAGATTGGGGCACGAAGAAAGGAGACCTCAGCTATAATTGCCTGGATCGGAAGAATTCAAATAAGTATATGTTTGAAATATTTAATTTTCTAATTAACTTTGGTGTTAATTATGATTAACCTTGAATTCAACAATTAATTAGCAAAAATTTAGAAATGAAAACTTATTTAACCCGTTGCACACCACTATTTGTGGTGCTTGCAATCTTTTTATTATCAGGATGCGCTTCAATAGTCAGTAAAAGCATTTATCCTATTTCGATTAGCAGCACTCCTTCCGGAGCTGATATTTCAGTATTAAACTCTAAGGGAGCTGAGGTTTATTCAGGTAAAACTCCAAGCATTTTCAAATTAAAAGCTGGTGAAGGCTTTTTTAAAAAAGCGAGTTATACAGCGACATTTACAATGGATGGTTATGATAAGAAAACAGTTCCCATTGAATTTAAGATGGATGGCTGGTACGTGGGCAACCTATTGTTCGGAGGATTGATAGGAATGCTTATTGTTGATCCGGCAACCGGTGCAATGTGGAAGCTGGATACGGAATTTTTAAATGAAACCCTTTCTCCCGGCATCGTGAATTTAAGCGAACCATCGTTAAGGATGTATAGTATTCATGAAATTCCTTCGCATTGGAGGGATAATCTTGTAAAATTACCAAACAGATAAATTAAACAAAGGATTAATCGTAATAAGAAGAGGCTGTCACAAAAGTTAGATTCTTAAAAGTAAAACTTACAATTTATAACTGTCTCACGATTTGCACCTCCCAACCTCACCACCAGCTGGCGGAAGGCTTAAAGTTTCTTTCGGGGCATTTAGTGGTGAACAAGCCAGTGCTTACTTACAAATTGGAAGTTCATATTCTTTTTAAGTTTGTTTTGATACGGCCTCTTCTATTTTTCATGAAGTGTGATCCTTTACATGAAAACGGTACCACTTATCGGCTTATATCTCATACCGAACTCACATTATTTCGTAACTTGTATATAAAATTTAAATGACCTCAAAATGAAATGGGTATTGTTATTATGCCTGCCGGTTGCTTTCCTGATATCCTGCACCACAAGCAGTAAACTGAGTAGCGAGGCAATTCGTTATGCCATTGTCGGTCAGAAAATGAGGGTTGTGGGTGACAGGCTTGGGTTGCCAACGAAAATTATTAATGCCCCGGAGGGGGAAAAGATAATGGTGTATGAACTGCGGAACAGGGGAAGTGCCTATTACCAAAGCCAGGCGAATGCCAGCATGCCCAATGTAGATACTAAACCAAGAGAAAGCAGGGCACTGATAATCGATCCTACGGCGTCGGCAAGCAGTGTACCCACAACAAATAATTACACAACCTATGAAGTCGCGGGATTTTTAAAGGTGTATATTAACAAAGAGGGATTTTGTTATAAAGTGGAAGAAAAGTTAACTCCCGGGCAAATGGAAGAATATTACCAGCGTTTTAAGCAGTATATTCCTGAAGAAAAATTGTAGCCTGACCTTAGTTAATATGGCCTGCAAAAGTACAGGGGAAGGCCCGGTGAAACATAAATTGCTGGCCGGCCCCGGTTTCGGCAATAAGGCGTTTTTTGCCCAAATGTTTTGCCAGCAAGGCCTCACCCATACAATGGTTTAGTTTGTGGGCGCCTGAGTGGTTCAGGTCTTCGCGCTTCAGGTAGATTCTACCACCATATTTTGCCGATAAATTCTGGCAGAAATAAACAGGAGTCGGACGTCCCTGAAAATGTTTGCGTATGCTGCGAAGCTCGGAAATAAAATTGTGCGACTTACTGATTGAATGGTAAGCAGCAGTAATTTTATTCATTTCTTCCTGCAGGTTGGGTGGGATAAATGAGCCACCGTATTCTTTGAAATAACCATTCTGGTCGGGGTATTGCTTGAAATAATCAGTCATGGATTTATGTATTTTAAAAAATTGATCCACGAAATTAAAACTTTATGCGAATTCGGAAGTGTTTTGTTTCAGTTTGTAAAAAAACAAAGAAAGAATTAATGATTCAGCTAAGGTTTACTTTTTTGTCCGGCAACAAATTGCGAAAGAAAAAGAAGAAGGAAGAGAAGTAGGTTTCGTTTTTTTTGCATAAAAATTTATTTTAGATAGAGGTTACTGTCGCCATAACTTAAAAAACGGAAATCGTTATTAATTGCGTATTCGTAAATCTTGTGCCAGTCGTTTCCAAGAAAGGCACTGATTAAAAGCAGCAGTGTACTTTGGGGCTGGTGGAAGTTGGTAAACATACCTTTAATGATCTTAAAGTCGTAACCTGGCAGAATAATGATTTGTGTTGAAAACCGGATCGCATTTTGATCTGCCTTTTCAAGAAAATCGACAATGTTCTGAAGCGATTTTACCAGGCTGATGCTTGCCTCTTTTTCGTAGGGCTCCCATTGTTTTACTTCAAAGTTATTATCAACAGGAAGAGCTTCTTCAAGTTGCAAGCCAATCCAATACAAACTCTCAAGTGAGCGCACTGAAGTAGTTCCAACTGCAATAATATTTTCAGGATTTTTCATAAATCCTTCAATGATATTTTTGGGAAGAATAACCTGTTCGTGGTGCATGGTGTGCCCATCAATGGTTTCCGATTTTACGGGTTGGAAAGTACCGGCGCCAACGTGAAGAGTAACTTCCTTTGTTGAAATATTTTTTACTGAAAGCTGGTTTATTACTGCATCGGTAAAATGTAAGCCGGCAGTTGGAGCAGCCACCGAACCGTCGATTTTTGCATAAACTGTTTGGTAAGTCTCTTCATCTGATTCTTCGCTTTCCCGGTTCAGATAAGGCGGAATTGGCAGCTGTCCAATATGTTCAATTATTTCGGAAAAATGATTGCCTCCGGTCCAGCTAAATTCGATTTCGAATGAATTACCGGCTTGTCCTTTCTTTTCTGCTGAAAGAACCACCGATTTTCCATCGATTTTAAACGCATTTTTCAGAATACCTTCTTTCCATTTTTTTGAGTTGCCTACCATACATTTCCAGCTTACTTTTTGGGTTTCCTGAAACGAGATTTGGTAATCGGCAGGTTGGATGGGTTCCAGACAAAAGATCTCGATTTTAGCCCCGGATTCTTTTCTGAAAAATAAACGTGCGTGAATAACGCGGGTGTTGTTAAAAACCAGTTGGGCATTTTCGGGCAAATAGGTGGTGCAATTGCTAAAAGTATCTTCGCCAATTGTTCCGTTTTTCCAGGTCAGTAGTTTCGAACTGTCGCGCTCCGGCAAGGGGTATTTGGCAATTCGTTCGTCGGGCAAATTGTAGGTAAAATCGCTTATTTTTATGTCTCTGTGTGCACTCAAAATTTTATGGTTTTTTGATCGATGCAAATGTAATTAATTTTTCTCTGTGCGGTCTTTAACTTTTGGGATGGATTGTCATCCGGGCAGCATAATGAAATGAAGCGAAGGATCTGTTCATAATGAATGCTTTTTACCGGGTAACAATGATTAAAAATGTACATTTGCAAAAAAATTAGAAGCAATGATAAAAGTAGGCGATAAGGTTAAGTTTTTAAACGATGTTGGTGGAGGGATTGTAACCGGTTTTATAAATAAAAGTACGGTGAACGTTGAGGGTGAAGATGGTTTTGAAGTGCCTTGTCCGATTAATCAGCTGGTAAATGTTAGTGCTCCGGAGTTAAATGCAGGAAGCAATAAAATTGTGCCCGAACACGAACAAGCCGGCATTGAGCAGGAACCGGAGTTTCTGGAGCCTGAGGGCGAAATAATTAATGGTAAAAACTCGCCCGATTTTTATTTTTGTTTTGTACCCAGGGATTCGAAAAATCCTTTGGTTGGGGAAATTGAAATGTTCCTGGTAAACGACAGTAATTTTACGGTGTTGTTTGCCTATTCACAGATTAAACCAGAAGGTGTTGAAACCCTTGAACGAGGTACTTTAAAATCGAATTCGCGTATAAAAGTAGATGCCCTTTTGCAGGAAGATTTAAGTGATCTGCCTGACTTTGGTTTTCGATTGATTTATTTTAAAGCTGAAGATGCGGAGTGGCACCAGCCCCTGGTAAAAAAGTTTCGGGTGAATCCCGTGAAGTTTTACAAGGAGACTACCTTTCAGCCGAATTCCTATTTCAGAAAAAATGCCTTGATTTTACAGATTACTCAAAATCCTTTGGAAACGGAACTGGACAAACTAACCCAGGACGATTTTAAAAAAGTTGTCAAAGGGAAAGAGGCAAAGGAAGGACCAAAACAAAAAGTGCGAAAAAGAATCGCGGATGAAGTTGTAATTGATTTACATATAAATGAATTACTGGACACTACCGAAGGATTAAGTAAACGCGATATTCTTGGAATTCAGATGGATAAAGTGGAGTCGGAAATGAATGCAGCAATCCGGAGCCATGTAAAACGAATTGTTTTTATACATGGAGTAGGGCAGGGAGTGCTAAAACAGGAAGTTAGTAATTTACTAAACCGGCGATTCAAGAAATATTATTACCAGGACGCTTCGTTTAAAGAATACGGCTATGGGGCTACGATGGTCACACTCAGAAAGTAATATCCTGATATGAAGTTCACGGTTCGTTTTTGGTTTTGATATTCGGGGATATTCATGTAACTTAAGCTATAAATCGGGGATGAAAATATTGGGACAGGTTAAAATCAAATTGTTTGATTGAGTGTAGCCAAAATAATGTTGCCGGACAACCTCTTCTTCCGGATTATCCGTATTCACCAAATTTTGCTACCATTGATAATCTGAAAGTGCATTTCCTTGATGAAGGAGAAAGGAAGGCACCTGCTGTTTTGTTTTTACACGGTGTACCTACCTGGTCGTATACTTTCCGAAAAGTAGTACCGCTTTGTTTAGACCACGGTTGCCGGGTTATTGCTCCCGACCTTCCCGGTTTTGGAAAATCGGATAAACCTGCCGAAACCCGCTTTTATTCCATAGCGAATCTGGTAAAATTCATGGGTAAGTTTATTCAGCAACAAAATCTGACTGATTTATTTTTGTTTGCGCATGACTGGGGTGCAATTGTTGGAATGATACTGGCCGTGGAACATCCCGGGCGTTTTGCCGGTATTATGGTCTCCAATGGTTATCTGCCTGATCTGAATGTAAAAGCACCCTTTCCTTTTCGGGCATGGCAGATGTTTTGCAAGTATTCACCCATTTTACCCATTGGCAGAATCGTTGACATGGCAAGCAAGAGAAAGTTGTCGGCCGGAGAAAGAAAGGCCTATAATTTTCCATTTCTTTCCAACAGAGACAAACGGGCTGTACGCATCCTGCCTCAGCTTATTCCTGCAGGTGAAAATGCTGATGATGTTCAGTTGGTTCGACAAAGCTGGCAAAAATTGGAAGAGTGGGAAAAACCCTTTCTAACGATATTTAGTAATGCAGATAAGATAAGTAAAGGTGGAGAAAAGATGCTTCAGAAACGTATACCGGGAGCAAAAAAACAGGCACATAAAATACTAAACGGAAAGCATTTCATCCAGGAAGATGCTCCTTTGGAATTGGGATTGATAATTGGCGAATTCGTGAAAAATAATAAATGATAGGGGCAGGTTTGCATCGAATAATTTTAGTGAGTGTAAGTCCTGCCATTGATGGGGATGATTATATGAATAAAGAGCAAAGAGCAAAGAGCAAAGAGCAAAGAGCAAAGAACAAGGACAGTGGTATATGAATATTAACCGCGGAGGCGCGAAGAATAATCTGAGCGTATTGGCGCCTTAGGGGTAGGAAATGTGGTAGTTTGGAATTGCAGTAAAGTGTTGAAAATCAAAAATTAAGTTGAAGCACGACCATGGAATTACAGCATTCAGGCTTGCAATGTATTTAATGGAATACCAAAACATTAACTTTAAGCTATACGAATGATTTATGGATGTAACATAGAGAGTGTTGGCGTAAAGTTGCCGGAAAGGCAAATAAGCACGGCCGAAATGGAACGAGGATTGAGTACTTCGCTCCATTTAAAGCTGGAGTTGTTAACCGGGATTTCGAAGCGGAGGGTATGTGGCGAGAATGAAGATTCGTTAACATTGGCAGTGGAGGCAGCAGAGGAATGTATCCGGAACTCGGAAATTAAAGCTGATGAACTGGAGATGATCATCAGTTGTTCCATATCGAAATACATAAAGGGATTCAACCATTGTTACGAGCCGGCACTTTCATTACTGATCAAACAGGGTATTGGCAACAGGAAAGCACTCAATTTCGATGTTTCGAATGCCTGCGCCGGCATGATTACCGGCGTACACATTGCCAATAACTTTATCAGAAGCGGGAAGGTCAAAAATTGCCTGGTAGTAAGTGGCGAGTACATCACAGGTTTGGCCGGAAGTGCCCTGAAAAATGTCGATTCACTTTTTCATCCTGAAATGGCATCCTTAACCGTTGGTGACGCGGGTGCTGCAGTAATTTTGACGCGGGCAGAACCTGGCGATTTAGAATTAAGCGTTTCTGAAATTTCGACAATGGGACAGTTTAGCCATCTGTGTAAAGGTTATCAGACAAATAAGAGCGCCGGGGGAATTATGGAGACCCAAATGAAGAAAATTCATCGTATTTCCATAGCAAATGCCCCAGTAGTTGTGGAACGTGCACTTTGCAAAGCCGGTTTAAAATTTCGTGATATTGACTATCTGATTCCCCATCAAACGGCCAAAGTTGCCATTGACTCCGGAGCAAAACTGCTGTCTCAATATTTCAATGAAAAGCCCGGGGAAATCGTTTATAACCTTTCGGAAAACGGGAACACGGCATCTACAACTCATTTTGCCGCCTTCCATAAATACCTCAGTGAAAAAAGATTTAAAACGGGAGATAAAATTATGTTATTGAGTTTTGCTTCGGGACTGGTATTTGGAGTGGTAATTTTTTCGGTGAACGGAATTGTAAAACGGTATGGGAACAATAATTAAATCGGTAACCATCAATCATTCGGCAACCAAAAACGGGATTGTGAAACTCGTTTCTGAAACGGCTTCGCGTTGCTTGTCTAAAGCCGGATTGGAGATTGAAGATATTGGCATGCTCATTAATACCGGCGTTTATTCCGAAAATCATTTAATTGAACCTGCCCTCGCCACCCTGGTTCATAAAAAATTGTTGAGGGGTAAAAGTAATTCCACTACGTTTTGTAAAAAAAGGAGCCAGATGCTCAGTTTCGATTTGCATAATGGTGGTGGTGGTATTATTAATGCCATCCAGGTAATCGACGGATTTATTCGTTCAGAAGAAATAGAAAATGGATTGATTGTTTGTGGGGATGTGAAGCCCCAAAGCGGGATTGTTGAGCATTATAATTATTCAACAGGAGCAGCTGCTGTTTTACTCTCAAATGATAAAAACAAACCTGGTTTTGCACGGTTCAAATGCCAAACCTTTTTGGAATTCAAAGATGACTTCAGGAGTACCACCAGCTGGGAGGACGGAAAGCTGAAGTTTTCACACATGCAAAGCAGCGATTACCTGGAAAACATACTTCACTGTGCATTAACAGTCCTTCATGATTTTTTTGAAAAAGAAAATTTAGCCTGGCACGATATTGACCTGGTTTGTACATCCCAAAGTCCCGGAGGATTTGCTCGTGGCTTACAAAAGAAACTGAATATAAAAGGCAAGATTGTAGAGCTTCAGGAGGCTGATGAAATCTATTCTTCCGGATTACTATATTCGCTTCATCAGGCTTTTGATAAAGATGAATTTAAAAGCGCAAGGAATGTATTGTTGCTCACGGCAGGAGCAGGAATCACCATCTCTCTCGCCTATTATAAAAATGAACCATGAAGAGGATTCGTGTTAAAAATATTACGGAACATCTGTACCATTGGGCGCATTTATCTCCCGGTAAATTACTCTTGCTGCATCCGGTGGAAATCACTTTTAAAACCTTTTGCAAGCTGGTTGATTCCTATGCCGGTGGATTTAAAAAAAGGGGTATCTCCAAAGGCACAAGAACCATCGTTCTCATAAAACCGGGAATTGATTTGTTTGCCACCATTTTTGCACTCTTACGTGTGGGAGCTGTTCCCGTGCTGATTGATCCGGGAATGGGAAACAGAGCCATGGCAAAAGCTCTTTGCGGGGCAGGGGCCGAAGCGTTTATTGGCATTCCCAAAGCCTTACTTCTGAAATATGTTTTCCCCAAAGCGTTTGAGTCTGTCCGGATTTGGATATCAACCGGATTTTGTGTGGTGAAAAACGGGCATAAATTGTCTGCATTGAAGGATGAAGGAACAGGCAAAAACAAAGCAGAAGAAATGAACAGGGGAGATGAGGCTGCAGTTTTTTTTACCAGTGGCAGTACCGGGCCGGCAAAAGCGGTGGTCTATAAACATTATATGTTCGAAGCCCAGTTGGAACTGCTGAAAAGTCATTTTAAATACCATCCGCATGAAATTGATTTGTGCACTTTCCCTCTTATTGGGTTGTTCTCGATGTGTCTGGGATTATCAGTGGTTTTAGCTGATATGGATATGACGCATCCCGCTCGTTTAAACCCCGGCAAATTGGTTCAAAATATAACCAAATACCAATGTACCTACTTATTTTGTTCCCCTATGGTGCTAAAGAAACTGGCCCGTTACAGTACGCATCATCATATCAAACTGCCATCCCTAAAAAGAATCATGACTGCCGGGGCCCCGGTTTCACCGGAATTGCTACAACATTTCACACCGTTGATTTCAAACGATGCCGAACTTCATACGCCTTACGGCGCGACAGAAGCATTACCTGTAACCGATATTTCGCATAGAGAGCTGCTTCATCTGTATGACAACGCTGAAGGTAATTTAAAGGGTCTTTGTGTGGGTTATCCTTTAAAAAACATTGATTTGAGGATTATAACCATCACAGATTCCGCCATCGAAAAATGGGAAGAAGCGAAAGTGTGCAAAGTGGGTGAAGTTGGAGAAATTGTGGTGAATGGGAACAACGTAAGCCAACATTATTTGAACAACGGGGCAGCAAATAAATTTTCGAAAATTGAAGACCGGGATACTGCCTGGCTGTGGCACCGTACAGGTGATTTGGGACGATTGGATGAAAGGGGAAGAGTATGGTTCTATGGTCGAAAATCACAAAGCGTAAAAACTGATGACCGTATATTATTCACGGTTCCAACAGAAGCTGTTTTTAACCGGCATGAAGATGTTGAACGATCAGCTTTGGTTGGAGTTCAGAAAAATAATGCCCCAAAAGCGGTGCTATGTATTCAGCTAAAAAGTGGCAGGAAAAGATCAAAACAACTGGTAACAGACTTGAGGAAAATGGCAGAGGAAAATGATTTGTCAAAATATATCTCTGAATTCCATTTCTTCAAAAAGTTTCCTGTTGATCCCCGGCATAACGCCAAAATTTATCGCGAGAAATTAGCGCAATGGATACAGGAAAAGGTAAAATAAAAATTTTAGTAACCGGAGGTGGCGGTTTTGTTGGACTTGCTCTTGTTCGCCGTTTGGTAGAATCGGGGTACGAAGTAGCCTCATTTTCCCGGGCCGTTTACAAAGAGCACCAGGCATTGGGTGTAAGGAGTATTCAGGGCAATATCTGTAACGAAACGGATATTGAAGAAGCATGCAAAGGAATGGATGCCGTATTTCATGTGGCTGCCTGCGTGGGAATCTGGGGTGATTACAAGACCTTTTACGACATAAATGTGCTGGGAACCTACAAACTAATTGAAGCCTGCAAGAAAAATGGAGTACAAAAACTAATATTTACCAGTTCGGCAAGTGTGGTTTTCAATGGCTCTGATTTGATCAATGTTGACGAAACAATTGGCTATCCACGAAAGATTTTTTCCAACTATGCCTCAACAAAAGCAAGGGCTGAACAGTTGGTGCTAAATGCAAATTCCGATGCATTAAAAACAATTTCTTTGCGGCCTCACCTAATCTGGGGCCCGGGCGATACACAGCTCATTCCTAAAATTATCAGACGGGCAAAATCGGGGAGGTTCCGGAAAATCGGGAGCAGGGATGTGTTAATCGATACCGTTTATATTGATAACCTGATTGATGCCCAAATAATGGCTCTTGAGAAAATAGAAAACGAGGAAGTGAATGGGAGGGCATTTTTTATAACAAACGGTGAGCCGGTTCCAACCTGGGATTTTATTAATGCCATTCTGAAATCGGTGGAATTACAAGCCATAAGCAAGAAAATACCAAAATCTTTGGCATGGATAATAGCGTGGATTCTGGAGAAGATGCATTTGTTATTTCATATAAAACAGGCACCTTTTATAACACGCTTTATGATAGAGGAAATTTGTACCAGTCACTGGTTTGATATTTCAGGAGCAAAACGTTTGCTGGATTATTCTCCGAAGGTGGATTTCCAGGAGGGAATCAGGAAATTCAGAGCTTCACAGAGCGAATTCAATGCATCTTCATAATTCACTGTGCCTCCGCGGTAAATATTCATTTTCTTTTGTAGTTTATAAATTAAAGTCATCAATGGTGTGGCTTTCAATAGCCTGGAATTTCGTTCATCTATTGAATTTCTGTTGAATACGACACGATCTTGGATGGTGTGGTTCTCTACTCGTGCTCGTTTCATTGAGGAGTAAAACAAAAGGGTGAATAATTAAAAATTTTGTTCTGAGCTACGATTCCTTTCCAAAAATTACTTCCCGGTATTTGTTGTAAAAAAATGAAACAATAAGCAATATGGCACCTATTGAAAGAAAAACAATGGTTTTTTGAATCGTATCTAGGTTGGTGAGGTCGTAAACAAAAAGTTTGATTATTGTTCCGGCAAAGAGAACAATGGAAGTTATTCGCAAATGTTTTTTCTTTTTCCAGATACCGTATCCAACCAAAATGAATGAAAGTACTCCCCAT
>JBFEWU010000375.1:0-4654 GCA_041546215.1 Draconibacterium sp.
ACTTTAAGAATTTTCTTTATTCCTTTTGGCTTAGGATGTAAAAATAGTTTATGTTGCGCACGGTGTGCCTTCTGGCTCCTACCTTAGCGATGTTTCGGTTGTATGTAGCAACTTCTTCGATTGTATATTTTTCTTTTGCATGGGAATTAAGGAGTACTTGTTTATCATTAACAATTAATCCAAATCTTTTTTCATTGGGGAAAACAAAATTTCCCTCCTTTCTTTCTACCAGGGGAATAATGGCGCCATAGTCCCACATCATCTCCGGTGACATATTGTCAAGAAGATAAACCTTTAGTTTTTGCTTGTCTGCTTCGGCTTTCAGGTTCGATATAGGTGCAAAAGCTTTGTTCTTATTTTGAAACCTGGAAAGGGAAGGAAGCACCGAGAACATAATACTTGCCAACAACAGAATAGTAAGGTAAAAAACGTTCAGAATATTCTTTTTAAAGAGATGGAAAAGAAGAAATGAACCAATGGTGACCAAGAGAACTGTAGCCAGAATATAATTCAAAAATAAATGATTCAGATTTTCTTTGAAAAGATAATAACCAAGCACCGGAAAGAGGACTCCTAAAGCGCCAAGTAATCCAAAGTTAATATAAACCGGAATGGTCTCGTACTTACTTTTCAGTTTCTTGAATTCAAGAATGAGGTATTGGATGTAGAATCCAGTATTTATTGCCAGGGGGATCAGAACCGGCACAAGATAACGCGACTTTTTTTCAGGAATAACGGATAACAGAACAAGTGAAAAGATGGTCCAAAAAAAACTAAGTTTGTATAATTCCCTGTTGCTCACTCTTTTAATCAGATAGGGATACAGTAGTCCGATAAAGGCAGGAATGGTCCATATTCCACTTTGTGTAAAAAAGCTCCAGTAATAATAAAATGGCCGGGTGTGATAGCTT
Organism: Draconibacterium sp.; assembly: GCA_041546215.1. GTDB lineage: Bacteria > Bacteroidota > Bacteroidia > Bacteroidales > Prolixibacteraceae > Draconibacterium. Next base: position 912 of record JBFEWU010000375.1, read on the forward strand.
GTCCAGTTTCCGGTCTCTTTCTCAGCTATTTGGTCAAAAGCTCCGGGATCGGCCAAACGAACAACAAGAAACCAAATTCCACCAAGTAAAATTCCACCTAACAATGGGAGGATGGTTTTTACAAAGAACTTATCTTTCAGACCATAAACGAGGGGGTATGCAATCATGAAAGGCAATAACAATGCATATAGGGATATTGGCCCTTTGCTCAGCACCGAGAAAGCAATAAACAGGGTCGCCATTATAGGATTTAGAGGCTGTTTTGACCGATAGCTCCGAACCAGATAAAATATGGTTATCAACATAAAGGCATGGGTATATATATCCCATGGAGCTTCAATGGTTATGGCCATTACATAAAACGAACTCAGAGCAACTATGCCGTTAATAAAACTGTGCCGTTTTTCAAGATAGAGCCTGGAAAACAGGTACGTGAAAATACCCACAAGGCTAACCATAATAACATTGGGTAATCGTAAAGCATAAACATTCCTTATGCCAAATATCCATCCTGAAAGTGCCGTAATCCATGAGGGGAGAGGAGGCTTTTCATAACGTGGAAGTCCGTTCATCGTTGTTAAAAACCAGTTTCCTTCGCTCAACATTTCGCGGGCAGTAATAAAATTACGTGCTTCCATTATGGTAACCTGTAGAATGTTTAGGCTTGGCAGCATCATAATAATGGTAAGGCAAACAATCGTTAAAAGGGGGTGTCGTTCAATTATTTTACGAAGAGACATTTTATCTTATTAAAATTGTTTGTTTTCTATGGTATAAGGTAGAACTCGCATGATTTTTGGTAATCGGCTTAAGTGTTCCGACAGCTGGCGGATCATGGTCGTTTCAGGCAATTAATTTCTTGTTTTGAATTTCGTAATTAATGTAACGCTTGCGCATCCAGCGGTATGCAAAAATGTCTATTAACAGACCAAATGAACGGTTTCGAATGTTGAATTTCGACTTTCCGGCAACTCGTTCCCGGTGTTGAACCGGCACTTGTTTTACCCGGCCATTTTGCAATTTAACCAGAGCCGGGATGAAACGATGCATTCCTTTAAAGAAGGGGATTCTGCGAGCAACGTCGGTTTTTAAGACTTTCAAGGGGCAGCCGGTATCCTTAATGCCATCATTTATTAAAGTACGCCGTATGGTGTTACCTATTTTGGATTGTATTTTTTTATTGATGGTATCTTTTCGTTGAGCCCGGTAACCAACCACTGCTTCGTAATTCTCAATTTCGTTTAAAAGAAGGTTAAAGTCCTCTGGGTAGGTTTGTAAATCAGCATCAATATATCCAACAAGTTCGGTGCTGCAATAATCAATGCCTGCTTTAATGGCCGCACTTAATCCCCGGTTTTCCTTAAATTTTATGAATTCGAATGAATGATTGTTTTGGCATATGGTTTTTATTTTTTCGAAACTTCCATCTCCCGAACCGTCGTCGACAAAAAGTACTTTGCATTTTTTTACGGCAGATGGGAAGAACTGATTAAATGCCGATTCAATTCTGTCCAGATTATCTACCTCGTTGTAAACCGGTACGATAATGGTTATTTTATAAAGATCTTGCATTCCCTCGGTGCATTAAATGAGGTGCAAATATAGTCTTAATTTCCGGAGAGAAAGGGAATAAAACGATTTGAATGTATTTACCATGGCCATGAAAATTCCGGGAAAAACTAAAAAAGAGTTGGTTCCTGCGGTTTTTCTTTTGCAGTACCGTAACAGATATTCAAGGTGGGTTTTAGAGTTGTGCATCGGCAAAAATGTATTACAAGCTTCATGATATCATTTTCGGAAATTTTAATCAAAAGAATTCCTTGTGGCTCTGCCACGGGGATAGTCAACTTTAAGAATTTTCTTTATTTTTTTAAAATCTTGTGTAAATTGGCAATTCATTAATCTAAACCTTAAAATGGACAGAAGAGCCTTTCTACATTACACAGGAACAGCATCGCTTATTTCAACCGGGATTATTTCACCGACCACTTTACTTGCTCAAAATCGTATGCCGGAATTTGATGGATACAATGAATTATTAAGCCATTTACTGGAACTGAATGATGACCGGGTATCAAAAATTATGGACTTGCAAAACAAGGATTCTGGCAGCGAATATTTTGGAGGAGTGCATGATAGCTGGAAAATCCATACGCCTGGTTCAACGGGTGGGTTGATAAAAATCCTTGCCATTTCGTATAGTCAGCCCGGTTCGAAATATTACAAAAAGGCAAGCTTGGTCGAACCCATGGAGCAGGCTGCAAAATATTTATTGAAAGTGCAGCATGAAGATGGTACCATAGATTTACTCTCGACGAATTTTCATTCGACACCCGATACCGGCTTTGTGGTTGAACCCCTTTGTGCCACTTTTAAATTGTTAAAACAAAGCCAGCTTAAAGGTGTTGAAAATGTTTTAGTTTTGCTTACGGAGTTTTTGAAAAAGGCAGGAGAAGCCTTTATTGTTGGAGGTGTTCATACTCCAAACCACAGGTGGGTGGTAAGTATGGCGCTTTCAAGACTTAACGAACTTTTCCCCGATGAACGATATGTAAGACGAATCGACCAGTGGCTGCGAGAGGGCATTGACATTGACACTGACGGACAATACGAGGAACGCAGCACATACATTTATACCCCACTTACAAACCGTTGCCTGGTTACCATGGCAAAACTTTTAAACCGTCCGGAATTGCTTGAAGCGGTTCGAAAAAATCTGAACATGACCCTGTATTATATTCATCCCAATGGAGAGGTTGCAACAGAAGCTTCGGGGAGACAGGACCAGTTTCGGGTGGGATTTATGGAGCATTATTATGTGCCCTTGCGCTATATGGCGCTTAAGGATCAGAACGGACAATTTGCAAGCCTTGTGGATCAAATTGAAAAAACGGCTCCGGAGAAACTTTCGTCGTACCTTGTATATTTGCTCGAGGATTCATATTACAGTAATGAATTGCCTGTTTTTGCAAAATTACCTGATAATTATGTGAAAGAATTCTCTAATTCAAACCTTGTACGAATACGCAGGGGTAATATCGATGCCACAATTTTAGGCGATAATCCAACCTTTTTTACACTGAGTAAAGGTAAAGCTGTTTTAGCCTCTGTTCGAATGGCTTCGGCATTTTTTGGCCGCGGGCAGTTTAAAACAGAAAAAGTGGACAGGGATGGAGATCGTTTTATTTTGAAATGGGAATATACCTGGGGCTATTTCCAACCTTTTAAAGAGAATGAAAAGCCAAACTACGACCTTCCTTTTGATACGGATAGAAGGAGAAGAGAAAAAAGTGAAGTCCAGCAGATAAAAGGGCATGTGAGCATTTCAGAACAAAATGGTTTATTCACCCTGGAATTTGACATGAGCGAATCCAGGCATGTTCCTTTTGCAATTGAACTGGCCTTTCGAAATGGTGGTGCTTTATATGGTGTTGAGCGATCGGCACATTACGATAAATCGTACCTCCTTACAGAAGGAAAAGGCAGATACAGGTTTAAAGATGATGAAATCGTATTTGGCCCCGGACTCTCGGAACACGAATGGACAAGTATACGGGGAGGATTGCCAAAACCCGATGGGGAGTGCGTTTATTTAACCGGATTTACACCGGTGAAAAAGAAAATTGTGCTTGGATAAATAATAAGATTAATAGTATTGCAAGCGATACCCTGTATTTTTATCTATTCTTCGCTTTTAAAAGTTGTTCAATATTAGTCCAATGAAGAATACCCTATTTCTAATG
>JBFEWU010000046.1:0-18996 GCA_041546215.1 Draconibacterium sp.
CCCTTACACGTATCCCCTTTCCAAATCCCTGCATCCAAATCGCGTAAAAGTAACGATGGAGTTTTCGCAATTTCAAGGTTCTTTTTGCCACTACAGGTTCTTTTTGTGTCTTTATCGTGAATTACCATTACACGGTTATCTTTCGAGAGGTGCACATCCACCTCAACGGCATCGGCACCAAGCTCCCAGGCTAACCTGGCTGCAGCTACTGTGTTTTCAGGTGCCAGCTTAGAAGCCCCACGATGAGCGATAAACACATTTTGGGCGAACAGATTCATTCCTGAGATAAGTAATACAAGGGCACCGATTGTTTTCATTTTTATTGTTTTGCGCATCGAATATAGAAAGGATAAAGGTTATATTCGTGGTTTTAATGCTAAAAGTGTAGTTTTGAAACTTCTTTTTAAGCAATTTTAACAAGTAGTTTTTAGCCAGCTTTCCAAAATCGGATGACAAGAAAAAACAAAAAAACAGGTCATAGCAGTACTTACATTTCCAAACTTAACAAGCACCTGCTTGTGACGGTTCTGAAAGGAATATCATTACTGCCCTTTACTTGTATATATGCTCTGTCGGATTTCCTGTTTTTTATGAACAGGTACATTTTAAAGTACCGCCATGATGTGGTTCGTGAAAATTTAAAAGCAGCCTTCCCCGATAAAGCAGGAGAGGAGATCGTTCATCTCAGTGATAAATTTTATCGTCATTTTTTCGATTTAATCTTAGAGTCGGTGAAGCTTTACAATATGACTGAAAAGCAGTTGAATGACCGGATTTCGTTCGAAGGACTCGATAGCTTGGAAACGGTTTGTCACGAACGGAAAGGGGCCATTGTTTTAGCCTTTCATCATAATAACTGGGAGTGGAGTTCCTACGTGCAAAACTTTCTCAAACATCCTGTGCTGATGGTTTATAATCCACCGCGCGACAATGAGCCCATGGAGAATTACCTGAAAAAAACGAGGGGTAGGTGGGGTGGTTATGTGGTTCGAACAGCCAGGGCAGCACGGCATACTCTTAAGTTTAAACACGAAGGCAAACCGGTTGTGCTTTGGCTTGCCGCCGACCAGACCGCTTTGGCATCTTCACCCTATTGGATTTCTTTCTTAAACCGTGAAGCAGCCTTCTTTGCCGGACCTGTTCAACTGGCTAAAAAAACAAATCATCCGGTTTTTTTTCAGCACATAAAGAAACCGGCACGAGGGAAATACGAAATTGTTTTTACGAAACTCTTTGATGAACCCGCACAACTTGATGCGAACGAAATCTTAAGCATCTATGTGCAAAAAATGGAAGAAGTGATAAAAAATGAGCCGGAGTATTATCTTTGGAGCCATAAACGATGGAAGCACACACGCCCGGCAAATATTACTTTATTGGGTTAACTGATCGGAGATATGGCAGATAGGGATTTAATAAAAAGGGATAGCAGGTACCGCGAAACCTTAGCGCAAAGGATGGGAAATGAAATTCTTGTTCTGTTGTTAAAATTTGTTTCCATACTTCCATTTTGGGTAATCTATGCGATCTCCGACTTTATGTACCTGCTTCTAAGATTTGTTGTAAAGTATCGGAAAAAAGTGATCTGCGATAATCTTAACCATGCATTCCCCGAAAAGAATGAGGTGGAAATAAAGGTAATTGTTAAAAAGTTTTACCGACATTTTTGCGATTTCACGCTGGAAACCGTAAAACTGCACAGCATGAGCCAAAAGCAGATCGATAAACGTGTGAAAGTAGCCAATATTGACCTTTTGAAAAATTATGCCCATAATGATCAGAGTATAATTGTGCTTGGATTTCATTACAACAACTGGGAGTGGGCAAGCTCCATTCAAAGCAAAACAACCCATCAGCTTTTAATGGTTTACAGCCCATTGCGTGGTAACAGTGCGATGGAACGTTTTATTTCGCACTCGCGTGGGAAATGGGGCGGTAAATCCATTCCCATTCACAAGACGGCACGAGCCTTGTTCAAGTACATAAAAAAAGGAGAACCTGCTGCTTTGTGGTTGGCGGCCGATCAGCGTCCTGCTGCTTCTTCACCATTCTGGACCGTGTTTTTAAATCGGGAAGCAGCATTTTTTAACGGTCCTGAAAAACTTGCCACAAAAACCAATAATCCCGTGGTGTTTACATACATGAAAAAAACAGGCCGTGGGAAATACGAGGTAAGAATTATAAACCTGGCTGTTGAACCGGCAGAGCTACAAGCCAACGAGCTGTTGTTGAGATATGTGCATGAAATGGAAGCGATCATCCGCGAAAATCCGGAATATTATCTTTGGTCACATAAACGCTGGGTGAACAAACGTCCTGAAGGTATTGAATTGACTCTTTAAGCTCACCCCCATTGCAAAACTCCAATATTCCCATGCGTTTTAGAATAAAAAAGGAGGAGCCGGTGTAATCTCTTTCTGGTCAAGGGAAAGTGATTCATTCACTGGAAAATTTCCTGTTACCGGTCCTCCTGAAAAAACTGCACTAAATCGTTGAAGATTCCAATTATTAAAATCCAAATCAATATTATCAATTCCGGGAAGTTGCCATTGATTATTCCTTACTTATTTTAGGGTAGAACGGTGTCTCCCATCAAAAACAAGTCAACCTCACGAGCAACAGCACGTCCCTCATTTATTGCCCATACCACAAGGGACTGTCCCCGGCGTGCATCACCTGCTGCAAAAACCCGTTTTACATTGGTTTTAAATTTTCCGTAATCAGCTTTGTAATTCGAGCGTGTATCGCGATCCATATTAAGCTCATCCGAAATCTGATCTTCGGGTCCCAGGAATCCCATTGCCAGTAATACCAAATCGGCTTTGATATACCTTTCGGTTCCTGAAATGGCCTGTGGTATTTTTCGTCCGTCGTCAGCTGTAATCCACTCAACGTCTACGGTGTGGATGGCTTTTAATTTGCCGTTTTCACCTTCAAATTTTGTTGTCATTACCGAATAACGGCGAGGATCCTTTCCTCTCGAAAGAAGGGCTTCATATTGTCCGTAATCGATTTTTTCGTTACCTGGCCATTGGGGCCAGGGATTGGTAGCGGTATTTCGTTCTTTGGGCGGTTGGGGCATAATTTCCAGTTGTTTGACACTCTTGCACCCATGGCGAAGTGCAGTAGCAATACAATCGGTACCGGTATCGCCGCCTCCTATTACGATTACATTTTTATCTTTTGCCGAGATATAATTTCCATCTTCCAACTTGCTGTCGAGCAAACTTTTTGTGTTGGCCGAGAGGAATTCCATGGCGAAGTGAACCCCGTCCAATTCACGACCTTCAACCTTTAAGTCCCTTGGATTGGTAGCTCCAGTTGTTAATACAAGCACATCAAAATCGTCCAATAATTTCCTGGCAATAATATCTTTTCCAATTTCGGTGTTGGTTTTAAAGATTACACCTTCAGCAGCCAAAATATCTACACGGCGTTGTACCACTTCCTTGTCCAGCTTCATATTTGGAATACCATACATTAGCAATCCGCCAATTCGGTCGTCACGTTCGAAAACGGTAACGGTATGTCCGGCTCTGTTTAGCTGAGCAGCACAGGCCAGGCCGGCAGGCCCGGATCCCACAACCGCAACCGTTTTTCCGGTGCGTGATTCAGGTGGTTCGGGTACAACCCAACCCTGCTCAAAGCCATTGTCGATAATGGTGCGTTCGTTGTCGTGAATGGTTACCGCTGGTTCGTTAATTCCCAGTACACAACCTGCCTCACATGGTGCCGGACAAACCCTCCCTGTGAATTCGGGGAAGTTGTTGGTATGGTGTAAACGATCCAGTGCTTCTTTCCATCTCCCCCTGTAAATCAGGTCGTTCCATTCGGGTATCAGGTTATATACCGGACATCCCGATGCCCCGGTAGGCAATAGTGCCCCTCGGTGGCAAAACGGCACTCCGCAATCCATGCATCGTGCTCCCTGTGTCTCACAGGTTTCTTTATCGCGTGAGATATATACCTCGTTCCAGTCCTTCAGTCGTTCCTCAACCTTACGCGTAGGATTGGATATTCTTTTATATTCTAAAAATCCTGTTGGCTTTCCCATTTCTACTACTTTTTAAGAATTACAAGTTTGCAAGATGCATGTTAAAGGCTGCGTCAATAACGTCAGACTCCTTCTCGTATTTTCCCGATTTACGGGCTTTGTCAATATAGTTCAGCATTCGCTTGTAATCTGCAGGAATAACTTTAACAAACTTGCCTATCGATTCTTTCCAGTCCGAAAGAATGTAATCAGCAACACTTGAACCGGTTTTTTCTTTGTGTTTCTGAATCATCGCTTTTAGTTCTTGCTGTTCCTTTTTATTCTCAACTTTTTCAAGCTGTATCATACCCATGTTGCATAAAGCAGGGAAGGTTCCGTCGGCATCAAATATATAAGCGATACCACCCGACATTCCGGCACCAAAGTTACGTCCGGTTTTACCCAGTACAACCGTTTTACCTCCTGTCATGTACTCACATCCGTGATCACCAATTCCTTCAACAACAACTTCAGCTCCTGAATTACGGACACAGAAACGCTCGCCTGCTACCCCACGGATATAGGCTTCTCCTGCGGTTGCTCCATAGAAACAAACATTACCTACAATGATGTTTTGTTCAGGAATGAACTGAACATTTTTAGCGGGATATATGGATAAATGACCTCCTGATAATCCTTTGCCAAAGTAATCGTTGGCATCTCCTTCCACTTCCAGCTCAATCCCTTTGCACACAAACGCTCCAAATGATTGTCCGGCCGAACCTTTCATTTTAAAATGGATGGTTCCTTTTGGCAAACCTTCTCCTTTGTGCACTTTGCTTACTTCGTGCGAAAGAACGGTCCCTACACTTCGGTTGATATTTTTAATTTCAAATTCAGCTTTTACTTTTTCTTTATTTTGAATGGCTTTTTGTGCAATTTCAACAAATTTCCAGTCAAGAATTTCTTCCATCAGGTGGTTTTGCTCTTTGGAATTGTACAAGCCTTCTTCTTCGCCAATGGTTTCTTTGAAAAGTATTGGCTTAAGGTCAAGACCTTTATATTTCCAGTGGTCAATGTCTTTTTTGAATTTCAGGCATTGCGATTGTCCTACCATTTCATTGATGGTGCGGAAACCGAGCTCGGCCATGATTTCACGAAGTCCGTTAACCAGGAATCTGAAATAATTTACAACATGGTCCGGATTGCCTTTGAATTTGCCGCGTAATCTTTCATTTTGCGTGGCTACACCTACCGGACAGGTATTGCTGTGGCATTTGCGCATCATTATGCATCCTTCTACCACAAGGGCCATGGTGGCAACACCCCATTCTTCGGCACCAAGTAAGGTCGCAACAGCAAGGTCACGCGATGTTTTCATCTGGCCATCGGCCTGAACAACGATACGGTTGCGTAAGCGGTTGCGTACCAGGGTTTGGTGTGTTTCCGACAAACCAAGTTCCCATGGTAAGCCTGCGTGTTTTATGGAACTAAGCGGCGATGCACCTGTTCCTCCGTCGTATCCCGAAATCAGTACGGCATCTGCTTTTGCTTTACAAACACCGGCAGCCACTGTTCCTACACCTGTTTCTGAAACCAGTTTAACATTGATGCGCGCATCGCGGTTACTGTTCTTCAGGTCAAAAATAAGCTGCGCCAGATCCTCGATAGAATAAATATCGTGGTGTGGAGGAGGCGAAATTAAACCTACTCCCGGTGTGGAATTCCGGGTGCGTCCTATCCATCCGTTCACTTTATGCCCGGGTAAGTGCCCTCCTTCTCCCGGTTTTGCTCCCTGGGCCATTTTAATCTGTAGTTCTTTGGCCATACTCAGGTAATAACTATTAACCCCAAATCGCCCCGATGCAATTTGTTTAGTGGCCGAACACATGTCGTCGCCATTGGGCAACTTTTTATAGCGAACCGGATCTTCTCCACCTTCTCCTGAATTTGATTTCGAACCAATTCGGTTCATCGCTATGGCCAGAGTAGTATGTGCTTCCCACGAAATCGATCCAAATGACATGGCACCTGTAGCAAAACGTGTAAGTATGCTTTCGGCAGATTCAACTTCTTCAAGTGGAATAGAGTTGTTTACTGCTCTGAAGTCCATTAATCCACGCAGGGTAAATGCTGCTTCGCTTTGATTGTCGGTTAACTTGCAAAATCTTTTATATTTCTTGTAGTTGTTTTCACGCGTAGCTTCCTGTAGTAGCTGAATGGCTTCAGGGCTCAATAAATGCCGCTCACCATCTTTACGCCAGTGATATTCTCCGCCCGGCTCAAGTACTTTTGGGCCACCCTGTCGGGTTGGGAATCCCTGGCGATGTCTCATCATGGCTTCTTTGGCAATGTCATCAAGGCCAAGTCCTTCAACACGGCTAACGGTTCCGGTAAAATATTTGTCAATTACCTCTTGTTTTAACCCAACTGCTTCGAATATCTGGGCACCCTGGTATGACGCCAGGGTGGAGATACCCATTTTGGAGAATACTTTCAATAAGCCGCCTCCAATGGCTTTAACGTAGTTTTTAACCGCTTGCTTTTGTGTTATATCGCCCAATAGCCCATCGGAAACCATGTGCTTTATGGTATCTATGGCCATGTAAGGATTTACTGCTGAAACACCATAGCCCAGCAAGGTTGCAAAATGGTGAACCTCGCGTACGTCACCGGCTTCCATGATAATGTCAGCTTTTCCCCTTTTTCCAACGCGAATCAGATGATGGTGAATGGCAGACGCAGCCAGTATGGATGGAATGGGTGCGTGGTCGGTGCTAATGGCAAAGTCCGACAACAGAATAATTGAGTACGCTTCATCAATTGCATCTTCCACGTATTGGCACAATCGCTCAAGTTTGGTTTCCAATGTTCCTTCCTTTCCATCGGCATGGAAAACAATGCTTATTTTCTTGGTTTGAAAGTGCGAATGATCGACATAGGCCAATTTAACCAACTGCCCGTTGGTTAATACTGGTTGTGGTATGGCAATCCGGCGACAGTGCTCGGGTGATTCCGTTAAAATGTTTTTGAAACCGCCCACATAAGTTCTTAAATCCATTACGATACGTTCCCTGATCGGATCGATTGGCGGATTGGTTACCTGGGCAAATAGTTGCTTGAAATAATGGGACAGATGCACCGGGCGATCAGAAAGTACAGCCAGTGGATTGTCTGCACCCATAGAGCCTAGTGCTTCGCTTCCGTTTGCAGCCATTGGCTTCAGAATTATCTCTATATCTTCATTGGTAAAACCAAATGCTTTTTGTCTTTTGAAAAGTGTCTTCTGATCCGGCGTTTTCAATACCAGGTCAGGAAGCGAAGGAAGATTGTCAAGGTAGGTCATGTTTTGCTTTATCCATTGACCATATGGCTGGCGTGAGCAAATCTCATTCTTAACCTCCTCGTCAGAAATGATCCGGCCTTGTTCCAAATCGGCAACAAACATTTTTCCGGGCTGAAGTCTTCCACGTAAGGTTATTTTGTCGTGTGGAACATCTATAACACCCGTTTCCGACGCCATTATCAAGGTGTCGTCGTCTGTTAAACAATAGCGTGATGGTCGCAAACCATTACGGTCTAATGTTGCTCCAACCACAACACCATCGGTAAAGCATACCGAAGCAGGTCCATCCCAGGGTTCCATCATGGCGGAATAGAATTCGTAAAATTCTTTCTTCTTAGGATCCATGTCAGATGCATTTTGCCAGGCCTCAGGAATTAACATCATTAATACATGAGGTAATGAGCGGCCACTCAACACAAGCATTTCAATGGCCATATCCAGGTTGGCACTGTCCGAATCTCTGATGTCGCAAATGGGGAATATCATCTCCAGTTCCTCGCGGGTAAATTCCGAACATTTTAGCAGTGCTTCGCGGGCACGCATCCAGTTGATGTTTCCTTTGTTTGTGTTTATTTCTCCATTGTGAGCAATAAAACGGAAAGGTTGAGCCAGCTTCCACGAAGGAAAGGTATTGGTTGAAAAGCGTGAGTGAACAAGCGAAATTGCACTTTGCGTCAGGGGATTGGTGAGATCTTTAAAATATAGTGATACCTGGTCGGTTGTTAATTGCCCCTTGTAGATAATTGTTTTGAATGAGCAAGAAATAATATCAAGACCATTGTATCCCAATCCGGTCACCGATTCACGGGCTATTCTTTCCGAGTATTTTCTGAAAACGAAGAGCTTTCTGTCAAACTCTTCAAGACTCATGACAGTGGGTCGGCCAATAAATAACTGCTGAACGTATGGCTCGGTTGCCAGCGAATCGCGACCCAGGTCCGAATTGTCAACAGGTACTTTCCGATAACCTAAATAGGGTAATCCAAATTTTTTAAGGTTTCTGCCAATTATATCTTTACATTCCGATCTCTTTCTGTCGTCTTTTGGGAAGAAGATCATAGCTACACCATATTCTCCATATTGGGGTAAGGTAATACCTTCCTTCGGACATTCTTCCATGAAAAGTTCATGTGGGATCTGTAATAATATCCCTGCTCCATCGCCACTTTTTATATCAAATCCGGTTCCTCCACGGTGTTCCATGCGTGCCAGCATCGATAAAGCATCGGAAATCACACTGTGCTTTTTCCTGCCTTTCAGATTGGCCACAAATCCAATGCCGCAACTACCATGTTCAAATTCCGGGCGGTATAATCCCCGTGCTACAGGTTTATTCGTCTGCATCATTTTTTCCTTTCTCTTTAAAATTCGCATAAAATGCAGCTGTTGGTGCTGTCAAAACCAAGAACTGCTAGATTGTAAGCGAAAACAGTTTTTTACTTACGAAGTGATATCAAAAATAATTATTCTAATGAGAAATTACAATCGACAAAAGTTGGAATTGTGTTTAATAACATACAATTAACCTATCGGTAATTTGCCAATATACAAAGGGTTGCACTTATTTGATGATATTAAAGTGACATTTGTCACATTTACAGCCACTTATGAATTCTATTTCAAAAGTTGGGCTTTTGCATCTTCGATTTTCTCGAAATTGAAGCTTTTGATGGCTGTGTTCTTTTTGTTGGCAATGTCACGCAGGCACAGGTTGCCTATACTGCCTGCATGGACATGCTTTACTTTTTTGTCTGGATTAAATTTGCCATTTTCAATTTGTTCGCCAACTTGTTTGTAGGCTTCACGGAAAGGGATGCCCTGGAGAACCATTTTATTTACTTCTTCAACGCTAAAGAGGTAGTTGTATTTTTCGTCTTCCAGAATATTGTCGTTTACCGACATGTTTTGAACAGCAAGCCCAACGATGTTCAGGCAGTCGTTCATCTCTTTAAACGATGGAAGAAATACTTCTTTTACCATCTGCAAATCGCGGAAGTAGCCCACAGGAAGATTATTAATGATCAATGCGATTTGTGCCGGAATGCCCTGAAGTTTGTTGCAACGTGCGCGGGTAAGCTCAAAAACATCCGGATTTTTTTTGTGCGGCATAATGCTCGAACCTGTTGTAAATTCGGCAGGCAAGCTTACGAAATTGAAGTTCTGGCTCATGAATAAGCATACATCATAAGCAAATTTTGAAAGTGTAGCTGCAAGATTTGCCAGTGCAAACGACACTATTTTTTCCACTTTCCCTCGTCCCATCTGTGCATAAACTACATTGAAATTCATGTTGTTAAAACCAAGCATGTCGGTGGTCATTTGTCGATCGAGTGGAAAGGAGGAGCCATAGCCTGCGGCAGAACCAAGTGGATTTTGATTGGTGATTTTAAATGCCGATAGCAACAGTTCCAGGTCATCGGACAAGCTTTCGGCATACGCACTGAACCATAATCCAAACGACGATGGCATGGCGACCTGTAAATGTGTATATCCGGGGAGTAATATGTCTTTGGTTTCTTCGGCCCGGGATAGCAATATGTCAATCAATTCTGAAGTGCTTTCAACAATTTCGCGTATGGCATCTCGCGTGAATAATTTTAGGTCGAGTAAAACCTGATCGTTGCGCGAACGACCGCTGTGAATTTTTTTGCCCAAATCACCCAATTCCCGGGTTAGTAGAAATTCAACCTGTGAATGAACATCTTCAACGCCTTCTTCAATGATAAAGTTCCCCGATTCAGCTTTGCTGTATAGTGCTTTAAGTTCTTTTAATAAAGCGGGTAGTTCGTCTTTTTCAATTAATCCAACCGATTCGAGCATACTTACGTGTGCCATTGAACCCAGAATATCGTGGGTTGCCAAATGCAAATCAAGTTCGCGGTCTTTGCCTACAGTGAAATCTTCAATTGCCTTGTTTACCGGTGTTCCTTTATCCCAGAGTTTCATTTGTGTAATTAATTTAATTGCCTGCCATTCTTCACTTCATGTTCAGTATTGCAAAGATAGAATTTCAAATCAAAAGTAAGGGAGAAGAGCATGATTATGCGAAGCTCGGTGCGTAATGGTTAGTCTGTGTTAATATTAGCCTTAGTGATGATTGCAGATCCAATTCTGTAATTCCCGGTTGAAACAGATCATTTATTGAGTTTTGGCTTTGATTTGTTTATGGGGCAGGCTATTGAGTTATTGGAATATTGCTAATTTTGCTGACCAATTATTGGTGTGCATAACGATTGCCATATATATATTATTAATAGATACCTCTATTTTGTTTGACTTTTTGAAATACAATACAATGGAAAAGATCATAAAAACAGTTTTGTATGTTATTCTCGGTGCAGTAGTTGTGACAGCAACCGCCTATTTTTATGCAAGCGATATTTATCATTATGCCGTTGCTGAAGATGGAGTTTTTGAAACCATAACGGCATTGCTTTTATTGTCGATATCCGTGTTGTTCTTTATGCGATTGGTTAAAACCAGAAAAAACCGGAATAAATACTGGATGATTTTGAATGTGTTAATTGTTGTGGGGGCATTTTTTGGATTTGGAGAGGAGATTTCATGGGGCCAGCGTATTTTTTCAATTGATTCCGGCGATTTCTTCACACAGAATAATCTTCAAAACGAAACCAACCTGCATAATCTGGAGATTGGGGGCGTGAATATTAATAAACTGATTTTTTCGCAGGGATTGGTACTGGTATTTGGTTTTTATTTTGTGTTTGCACAAGTGTGTCATAAGCGGTTCTCGTTTTTTAGAAACCTGGTCGATTTGTTTGGCGTGCAAATTCCCCGCTTACAGCACAGCCTGATTATATTGGCAGGTACTGGTCTTGTTCTGGCCATTCCCGAAACGCGAATCTGGGAATTGTGGGAGGCAATTTTTGTTGCAGTACTATTGCTCGTGTTTATTGATCCTCTGAACGAAAAAGAGAGGCTTCTGTCAGTCGGGAACGCCGGGTAATTTATTCCATACACTTTTTCCCAAACTTATTTTCCAGCATGTTGCTACAAGATCCGGGCCGCAGAGGTCCTATTATGAGACTTTAGTGCAGGGAAGAAAATAAGTTACTATTTCTCAAAAACGATATCGCGGATTCGTTTCGCAGGATTCATAAATACAAGAAAGAATATTCCGGTGAGTGCCAATTCGTGCAATTCGCTTTCCTTTTTCATATTAATAATGAATATGATGGTGCAGTTGGTCGCCAATAGCATTAAGGTGTGATGCAGGCGTGGCATGGGTACGCCAAAATCTAAAACCAGTTTTCGGAAAAATTTGGTTTTGTATACAAGTACAGGCAGGAAAACAAAATAGAAAATAAGAATTACAAACATGAGTTGAGAGAATATAAGGATGTTTAAATCGACTCCTCCAATCTCCAGGTTGTGCAGGTTGGTTTCAGCCTGGTAATTTTTTTCCAAAAAATATTCGCCTGATTGTATGTCAAATATTCGCTGGCCCCATGAAATTTCTTCTCCGGCACCAAAAATAAATGCCAGCGTTGCCAGGGTAAAAAATAAGATCTGTTTTGAATTCTTCTTTTTAATGGACTGAATGACATTTCTTCCAAGAATTACAGCAGCCATAATCAGGAAAAGTGTAGTCAGGTATTCCACCCATCCATCTTCGCGAACTACATATAGAAAGGTTTCAAATCCTTCGGCACTCTTAATTTTTGCATAAGTAATAAACCAAACGATAATTCCGTAAACCAGAATATCAACAATTGTAATTAACGGGAAAATTTTCTTCATCTGCATTGTAGTTCTTTAATGAGCGGATAAAATTAATACTTTTTTGCCACTGACCGTGTAATCTCCTTCCGAAAAAGATTTGCTGAAGTTTTTTTAATAAGCACCTGCCATTTATTGCCAGCCAGGGTTGATGATTTTTCGCTTAGCTCCATGGGCGGTCCCAGGGCTGAAATGCGAGTAGTTAACTGAGCCTGGAGGGTAAATCAATGAAAAAATGAATTTGATTGGTGGATATAATGTAGATAAAAGACATTATAATAGCCAAAAACATCACAAAAAGGTATAATATAATCAATAAAGATGTCAAAAAATACCAATAACGACCTAAATATTAAAAATATGTTAAGGGATTCGTTTTGATTTTTGTTTTCTGATGTTGGATTCATAAAAAACACTTTAATTTGAGCAAAAGAATAAAAAAATGGGGGCATAAAAAGTAAAAACAGTTAAAAAAGAAAAATAAAGGTACTAAAAAAGGGGTATGCAATCAAAAAAAAATAAAAAACACAAAAACGTTTAACTTTTAAAAATTACAATTATGAAAAAGACACGACTAATTACAGCAACCTTGTTACTACTTCTGGTATTTGTTAATCCACAGGCAAAAGCACAGGAGGTGGATGCCGGCTTAGACATTTACAGCAGTTACGTGTGGCGAGGTATTAAATTTGGAGAAGGTGCGGCCTTTCAGCCCTGGATCGAATATAGTGCCGGAGGCTTTGCGCTGGGTGCATGGGGATCATACTGTGTTTCGGATAATGAAGCAGCGGAGGCAGATTTGTACGCAAGTTATGGATTCGATTTAGGAGAAAATGCTTCCTTGAGTTTTACGCTTACCGATTATTATTTCCCGGGAACAACAAGTGATCCGGCATCGTGGACAGATGGTGATAATCACTTCTTTGAGCCTATGGCCAGCCTTGGCCTGGGTGCTTTCTCATTTTCTGCGGCCTATATGTTTTATGATGGTGCAGGAAAAGACGGTGATGCTTCCGGTGACTTATATCTGGAAGCTGCAGTGAATGCCGGCCCCATTGATATTACTCTGGGAGGTGGAAACGGCGCTTACTCAATGAAAGACGATGCCGGATTTGACATCTGCAATGTGGGAATTTCAACCTCAAAAGAACTAAAAATTACAGATTCATTCTCTCTTCCACTTTCAGGAGCTGTGATCCTGAATCCATCCTATGAGTCATTTCATATCGTCGTTGGGATATCTCTATAATTCAAAAACTTAGAAGATTATGAAAAAAATAGAAGCAATAATTCGCAAAACAAAATTCGAAGAGGTAACAGAAGCCCTCTACGATGCAGGTATTGAATTTTTCTCTTTCTGGGATGTACGCGGAGTTGGACAGGCGCGCGAAGGAAGAGTGTACCGTGGAATTGTATATGATACAAGTACCATTGAAAGAACAAAATTGTCGATAATCGTTCGCGATAAGAATGTGAAGAAAACCGTTGATGCAATTCTTGGTTCAGCGCGAAGCGGTGAGATTGGTGATGGTAAAATATTCATTGTTCCAATTGAAGAATCATACAGGATCAGAACCGGAGAACAGGGCGACGAGTCACTATATATTAAAGGAAAAGAAGAATAATAACGATTAAAGTCTGAAATAATCATGGAAGAAACTTTACAAGGCCTTCAGATAGGTATAGATAATATGTGGCTGCTCATTGCCGGTTTTATGGTAATGTTTATGCAACCTGGGTTTGCAATGGTCGAAGCCGGTTTTACCCGCTCAAAAAACACGGCAAATATTTTAATGAAAAACTTAATGGACTTCTCAATCGGGTCCTTATTATACTGGATTATTGGATTTGGTATTATGTATGGTGAATCACTTGGCGGTTTTATCGGAATCCCCGACTTATTTTATATGAGTGACGGCTATGGCGATAATTATGCCGATTATGCTGATTTATTCTTTCAAACTGTTTTTGCTGCTACAGCCGCAACTATCGTTTCAGGGGCAATGGCAGAACGTACCGAATTCAAAGCCTACTTAATTTTCAGTATTGTAATTACTGTACTGATTTACCCGGTATCAGGTCACTGGACATGGGGTGGTGGATGGTTGAGCCAACTGGGTTTCCACGATTTTGCCGGTTCGTCTATTGTTCACTCGGTAGGTGCATGGGTTGGTTTGGCAGGTGCAGCAATTATAGGGCCACGTATCGGGAAATATGGTAAAGACGGAAAACCCAAGGCGATTCCCGGACACAACTTAATGTTGGGTGCTCTTGGTGTTTTTATACTATGGTTTGGTTGGTTTGGGTTTAATCCCGGCTCGCAGTTAGCTGCCGCAGGAACTGATAATGCTGTTGCTATTGCGCATATTGCAGTAACCACAAACCTGGCTGCTGCTGCCGGTGCTGTGGCTGCCATGATGGTTTCATGGTTCCGGTACAAACGTCCTGCTTTGTCAATTTCACTAAACGGTGCACTGGCTGGTTTGGTGGCCATTACGGCAGGTTGCGATGCTGTTGACCCTGTTGGGGCAGTATTGATTGGCTTAATGGCCGGAGCTGTGTTGCCCTTTGCGGTTGAATTCTTCGATAAAATATTAAAAGTGGATGATCCCGTAGGTGCCATTTCGGTACACGGTGTTAGTGGTGCTTTTGGTACTCTGGCAGTTGGATTATTTTCAACTACTGAAGGTTTGTTTTATGGACATGGAGCCAGCTTACTGGGTGTTCAGGCAATTGGTGTGGTCGCCTTTTTTGTATGGGCAGCCGGTGGCGGATTTATCTTATTTACCATATTAAAGAAATTAAAAATCTTACGCGCATCTAAACGCGTTGAAGAGGAAGGACTCGATGTTTACGAACATGGTGAAGGAGTCTACAACTAATCCTCTTTATTTTAAGTCTGTAGCTGTCTGTTAAAGGCCCCGTCAGAGGGCGGGGCCTTTCCTCAGGAAGGCTGCAATACAAAACAATTAACAATTTATTGTACATTATTATTGCGTTCAATTAAGGTCAAGGGTAGTTATAGTTAGTTTAGTTAGATTCGAAGAATCGAAAGCTGGTCCGTCATCTGACGGATCGGCTTTTTGTTGAAAAATAAACGATGAATTCTCACCCTGGAATGAATCGATTAACTATTTTCGCTGACTCTAAAAATTTGAATGTTATGATGCAGACCTGGTTCGAAAGCAAAGTGAAATATATGAAGACTTCCGAGAGTGGAAGCGAAACAATGGTTACTGAAAGTTTCCTGTTGGATGCAGTTTCTTATACCGATGCTGAAACGAGAATTATTCGACAGATGCAACAAATGGTAAAAGGTGGTGAGTTTACGATTGTAGATATAAAAAAATCGCGCATTGCTGAAGTATTCCCATACGATGACGGCGAGTGGTGGTTTAAAGCAACCATTAATTTGGTTACTGTTGATGAGGAGGCGGGAAAAGAAAAAAAGATGCGAACCTATTACCTGGTAATGGCCGACGATATTAAAGAAGCTCTGGCCCGTTTAGATGAGAGTCTTGGTTACCTGGTAATTCCATACGTAACTTCAGCATTGGCGGTAAGTACCATAGTCGATGTATTTCCGTACGATCCTTCAGAAGCACAGGTCCCCGAAGGTTTTGTGGCAGTTGAAAAAGAAGAAGAGACAAATCCGATTTTTACCGATGGACTAAATCCTTTTGAAGAAGAACAAAAGGAAGTGCCTGAGAATGAGGAGGACGTTAATGCTATAGAGGAAGACCAGGAGCAGTAGTTTGTGGAATTCCTGCTACCAGGTAAAATAAGTTTGGAATAGTGGAGCCTGATCTGGTTTACTTGTGCCTTTTCTTTAGTTCACGAACGATATCCTCAATCCGGTATCCTTTGTGAGAGAGTAAAACGATAAGGTGATAAATTAAATCGCCGGCTTCGTAAATCAGGTTTTCATCGTCGTTGGCCATCGCGCCAATAATCGTTTCAACCGCCTCTTCTCCAACTTTCTGGGTAATTTTTCGTGTGCCATCTTCGAATAAGGATGTGGTGTACGATCCTTTTGGCATTTCTGCCTTACGCGTATCAATAAAATCCTGCAGATAACTCAAAAACTTGATCTCATTTCCTGTATTGGATTCGTCGAAACACGTATCGCTTCCTTTGTGACAAACCGGACCTGCAGGATTTACCTTAACCAACAGCGTATCGTTGTCGCAATCAACGGCAATGGAAACAACGTTTAGAAAATTCCCCGATTCTTCACCCTTCGTCCAGAGACGATTTTTAGTGCGGCTAAAAAAAGTAACCTTTCCAATCTCCCGGGTTTTGTTTAAGGCTTCATGGTTCATGAATCCAAGCATGAGTACATTTTGGGTTTCTGCATCCTGAATAATTACAGGCACCAGTCCATTCATTTTGTTGAAGTCAATCCGGGAAATATCTTTTAACACTTTCATTGTTTGTTGAATTTGCTGCAAGTTAAAAATTGATTTGCTATCGAACTACAATTCCCTTGTCTTTTAAATATTTCTTAAGAACAGGAATTGGAATTTCGTTGTAGTGAAAAATGCTGGCTGCCAAACCGGCGTCGGCTTTGCCACGGGTAAAAACATCAACAAAGTGTTCTTCAGTACCAGCACCTCCACTGGCTATAATGGGAATGCGAAGCATATCTGCCATTTTTGCCAGTTCTTTGTTGGCAAAGCCGTTTTTTGTGCCATCGTGGTTCATCGAGGTAAATAAAATCTCGCCGGCACCACGGTCTTCAGCTTCTTTCGCCCACGAGAACAATTCCTTGTCGGTGGGGATGCGACCACCGTTAACTGTTACTGTCCAGTGGTTGTTTTCATCCCCCCGGGCATCAATGGCAACCACCACAAACTGGCTCCCAAAGTTTAAAGCCATATCATCAATCAATTGAGGATTACGCACCGCAGATGAATTTATGGAAATTTTATCGGCACCGGCTGCCAATAATTTTTCAGCATCATTCAATTCACTGATTCCGCCACCAACCGTAAACGGAATATTGATGTGTACTGCAATACGTTTTACAAGTTCCACAAAGGTTTTTCTTCCTTCGTGTGTGGCTGTAATATCCAGAAAGCATAATTCGTCGGCGCCTTCGGCTGCATATTTTGCTCCCAGCTCAACAGGATCACCCACTTCTTTAATGTCAACAAAGTTGATTCCTTTTACGGTTTGTCCGTTCCGGATATCGAGGCATGGTATTATTCGTTTTGCAAGCATTGTTTTTAAGATCTTCAGTTTTGGCAGAAGGCAGAGTTTAAATATCTACTTTGTCCTGCTTCCAAACTTTTAACGGCTTATGAAGTTTTCAATTTCCTTCAAAGTTATTCGATTTTCATAGATGGCTTTACCGGTGATAACTCCGGGGACCTTCATTTCATCTAATTTTAATATCTCATTCATGGTGGCAATTCCGCCACTGGCAATAATTTCCACTTCCGGAAGCTTTTCCATGATCTCGCTGTAAAGTTCAAACGAAGGTCCACTCAACATTCCGTCACGGCTGATATCGGTTGAGATAACTTTCGAAATCCCGTTTTGATGAAATCCTTTGATGAACTCGATAACCGGCAGTTCTGTTGTTTCCAGCCAACCGCTAACTGCAATGTTGCCATCTTTAGCATCGGCACCCAGAATTATTTTGTCGCTTCCGTATTTATCCAGCCATTTCAGAAAAGTTTCTTTTTCTTTTACCGCAATACTCCCTCCGGTTACCATTTGGGCTCCCGATTCAAAGGCTATTTTCAGATCGTCATCCGATTTTAAGCCTCCACCAAAATCAATGATTAGATTTGTTTTTGTGGCAATTGTTTCCAGCACTTTGTGATTGACAATGTGTTTGGCTTTGGCCCCGTCTAAATCAACCAGATGCAAACGCGAGATACCGGCATCTTCGAACATTTTAGCAACTTCCAGCGGATTTTCGTTGTATATGGTTTTCTGATTGTAATCGCCCTGCGAAAGCCGGACACATTTGCCTTCAATCAGATCAATGGCCGGTATAATTTCAATTTTTTTGTTCATGTTTTTTTCTCGTCAATTCCTGTGTTTCAATCTTGCCCGCTTAGTCCGGGGATGGTTCTTTTGATTTCTTTCAAACTTGTCACGCCTCCCGGCGCTGCAAAGTTAAAAGATACGGTCTTATTTAAAACCTGTTTCGGAATCTTTTCATGTTGAAGATATTGTGCCAGGTTTAGCAGGACGGATCTCTATGAATTTTCCAAAATCATCTTTAAAACTGCCTGGGCAGTCACTTCTCGGTTGTATGCCTGGTCAACCACTATCGAGTTGGCACTGTCGATAACACCGTCGCTTACAACAACATTTCGTCTAACCGGTAAACAGTGCATAAATTTTGCCTCGTTGGTTAGTGCCATTTTTTCTTCATTCACCGTCCAGCTCCTATCTTTTGATAGTATTTTCCCGTAATCGTTATAGGAAGCCCAGTTTTTAGCATAAATGAAGTCAGCACCTTCGAAAGCTTTTTTCTGGTCGTATTCTATTTTTACATCACCCATAAAATCTGGTGAAAGTTCGTAGCCCTCAGGGTGTGTAACCACCAGTTCATAGTCGGTTTTGCGCATCCACTCAACAAATGAGTTTGCAACTGCTTGTGGCAATGCCCGTGGGTGAGGCGCCCAGGTCAATACCACTTTGGGACGTTCCGTTTTTTTGTGTTCTTCAATGGTCAGCAAATCGGCAAAACTTTGTAGCGGATGACGGGTGGCACCTTCCATACTCACCACCGGAACTCCCGCATATTCAACAAACTGGCTCAGAATCGTTTCAGAATAATCTGCTTCCCTGTTTTGGAACTTTGCAAAGGCGCGTACACCAATTACATCGCAATATCTTCCGATTACAGGAATTGCTTCGCGCAAATGTTCGGCATTTTTGCCATCCATTACAACTCCCATTTCTGATTCCAGTTGCC
>JBFEWU010000236.1:0-7515 GCA_041546215.1 Draconibacterium sp.
GATAAGTGATTGGATTGGATCCATATGAAATGTTTTTGTTCTTAAAATGGTTATTAAATGTTATTGTTAATCAGGATGCCAGTTAAGGCTGGGTCAGTAGTCGCAATATTGTCTTTGTAATTAAAGAAATAATTCTTTAATTACAAACAAATATAAGAATATGCTTATAGATAAAACCATGAGTTTGTTGCTTAACATGATGTTATTCAGCAGAATTGTGAAATTTAATTTAGACTAATTTAAGGGAGCTGGATTTTCCTGATTCTTATCATGTTAAACGATGTTTAAATAATGTTTTTGAATATTAATCAGCACTATGTAGTCTAAATAAGAATAAAATTGGTGAAAATATTCAGGAGTAGAATTAACATTTCTTTTCATTTCGATAAACATAAAGCAACCATTTCCTGTGTTTAATTGTCTATATTTATATGGCCAGAAAAAAGCATTAAACAATTTTAGCAATGAAAACGATTTTAATCACCCATTTCGCCTTAATTCTTTTTGTCATTCCCCACTTTGGCCGGGCGCAGTTAATTACTGTCTCCGGCTTTGTAAATAATGGTATGAACGGCAAAGCGCTTGAAAACGTGAGTATTTTTGAATCCAATTCGGGAATAGGTACAATCAGTAACAAAAATGGCTTTTACAAGCTTACACTGGAAAAAGGAGATCTTAATTTAAGTATTACCAATAATGGTTTTAAACCCTATGCACAAAAACTGGAATTAAGTTCGGATACCACTTTTATTGTGAAGCTGATACCTACGTTACAAGCTAAAACGAAGCAGAAAAAGGACAACGAGGTTCATGCAGGTGTTGAGACTGAAAAAAAGGCTGGTGGCAGTGGAATACTAAAGCTGTTTTAGTCAATTTTATTCGTGAAACTCAGCGTTCAAAAGTAAAGGGCTTTGAGGGATGTGAGTCGATCTAATTCCTTTGGTGAAAGGTGTCGGGATAACTGATATTTATACCCGGAGATTCCTATCATAAAAGGATAGATTTCCTTATTTGATCAGCCGAGGTGCTACGAGGTTCTTCATCTCGTCTGGTTCATGAAACCAGCTGCGCCATCACCAAGCAATTCGTCAATAATTTTTCCCTGGCATTTGTCGGGTACAGGTACCTGAATCAATTCAGAAAGAGTAGGGACCAGATCAACGGCGTTGTGTTTTCGATCAATGGTTTGCGGTTTTATATTACTTCCGAAAAAGACAAGCGGAATTCTGCTCTGATCGGTGTAATTTACACGCTTGAATTTGTACCCCGGCTGCCATCCCTCTTTCAGGGTATACATAAAATCACCCGACCGGTTTTTAAAGTAGGTGTTGTAAATGGGCTCTAGCAAGCCATTTGCCGAACTTCCTTCTTCTAACTGGTAGGCAGGCATCGAAACCTGAATTCCTTCAAACTGGTTGATGAAATTAGAAGTTACATTGCGCAGTTCGTTTATGGTAACATTTTCGCTTTTTTCAATGATTTCGTGATCGAGATACAATTGGAGGTCTGAATAATGTTCAATCCAGTTTTTCTCGCCATAGGTAATATTTAAATAGGACGTGAGTAATGCAATGGCGCTTTCAACATTAAAGTTGTCCACAGATAAATTAAATTCTTCTTTCAAGTATTCAACCGGGTAGGATGCCGAAGTATTTGCGGTTAAAAAGAAGAGTACATTTTCTTTCCCGAATTGTTGTTCAACTTCGGCAATTAGTTCACCAATGTATTGGTCGAGGTATAAATAGGTATCCATCATTTCCAATGACGCCGGACCGAATGATGTATTTTCATAATCCATGCTTGAGAATACAGCCGTTACAAAATCGGTAACATCATCGTTGCCAATATCTTCGTTTTTCAGCATTTGAAGGGTAAAATCCTTGATCATCATATTTGCTGAAGGCGTTGTTTTAAATGGCCGGTAGTCGTTGGTTCGCTTAATGTATTTATTTATTGAGTGTGGGAACGTGTTATATTCTCCAAAGTAACCCCGTTCTAAAATGTAATCATCCTGTAAACATTCCTCATAAGTTGTTTCGGGCAAAAGAGTAGTCCATGTGCGATGACTGTATACCGAGGCATAATTTTCGCTGTTAAACAATCGAACCCAGTCGGGGAAGGTACTCACATAAAACGAGCTCGAAATCATTCTTCCCGAAAGCACATCGAACCAATATGCCCCATCGGCAGCATGTCCTGCAGCAAAAACTGCAGATTCGCGGTTCAAAGCAGCACTAAAAACTTTGGCTTTTCCCTGGGTAAAAATTTTCAGATTATCGGTAATGGTAGTGGATAAAAGATATTTAGGAGATGCATTTCCCGACTCAGTATCAGCACCTACCGTGAAGTAATAATTATCCTCGGTGCATTCCACTTCTTGTTTTTTCAGTCGGTCGTACCAGTTATTGTCCACTATGCCGTGTATGGATGGATGGACTCCCGTGAATAAAGTAGCAGTGCCGCTGGCATAGTTTTGATTGTGCAGTGAAAGTTTCACATTGGAGCAAATTGCCCCTTCTGTATATATTTTCTTAAAACCACCCGGTTGAAACTTGTCCCAATATCGCTGAATATAGTCGGGACGCATATTTTCAATTACGATCCCGATGACAACTTTTGGAGTTTTTTTCTCAACAACATTTTTTTTCTGTGCCCGGAGAGGAGCTGAAAAAATGGAGAATAAGAGTATAAAAATAACAACTACACCTGTCTTCATATGGAACTAAATATTAAGTCGCCAAAAGTACTAATTTGAATGATTCATGCAAAGAAAACGATGAAGGAAGGAGAATATTTTATGTTTTCAAAATATTGTAGTTCAGTGTTTTGGGAGTGCTTGTGTAAATCATTCCAAAAAAAGATTGAAAAAGTGGTAGGGTATACCGGCAATTTAACGGATTAGATATAGAAACATTTATTCTAAAACAAAAATACCATGAAAATAATTCATAAAATTTCATTAGCAGTCATAGCCCTGGGCTTGTTTTCCTGCAATAACGATCAAAGCGATATCGCGTCGATGGATGAAGATGTTACCTTAAAATCAGCTGCGATCAGTATTAACGAAGTAAAGGTAGAAGCTGCAACAGCAGAATCGGCTTACGAGGTAGAGTTTTTTTCCAATGCCGAAAAAACATTAAGCTATTGGTGGAGAATGGGGAAAAAGTTTAGTTGGAACGCGAAATTGAGGTATAGGGTAAATCATTGCCCCAACGTTACCATTGCGGGAACCGATGGAAATGAATACCCGAAAACAATCACGCTTGACTATGGCGAAGGAACAGAGCTTAAAAACGGGAAAGTACTGAGTGGAATAATTCGTATTGAAGTTTCGGCCCCGCGTAAAAACGAGAATTATTATCGTACCGTCGAGTACCAGGATTTTGGAGTGGATACTTTATTGATTAACGGAACATCAATGGTTGAGATGGATAAAGTTGATGACAGGTTTCGCAGGTTCTCGTCGGACCTGACCATTGAATTGCCCGATGGAACTGTAATTACCCGTACTTCAGAAAAAGTATGGCAATGGCTTGCCGGAAATGAGAGCGATGATGACCAGGAAGATGATGTTGTAAGCATATCGGGAGCCGATACTGTAACGGTTACCTGGGTCGATGGAGGATCAGATAGTTATACAAAAACGATTCTTGAACCTTTGAAAAAAATATCAGACTGCAAATACATCGTTGAGGGAATAGTGGAAGTTAAGCTCGGTGGCGATGTAATCTCCATCATGGATTATGGCTATGCCGAGGACGATGCCGACGAATGTGATAAATGGGCATCTTTGGAAACATCGGAGGGAACAGAGTATATCGATCTTTCGGAACGAAAAGTGAAAAACCAGAAGGAAAAGGATAGACATAATTCGCAGAATGGGCAAGACCAACAAAACGGATATGGCAATCAAGGAGGTCACAATAATAGCAATCAAGGAGGTCACAGCAATAACAATCAAGGAGGTAATGGAAACGGATAATTGAAGTTCCAGGCACCCGGATTGGATTGTGGATATGGAATTCAACCGGGTGCCCCCTTTTCCTGTTAAATAAACTGGATTATATTTGTTGTTCTAAAGATTATCTACGTTTTGACCAGGGAAGAATTTAAGACATTGTTTGAGAAGCATTTCATGCAGGTTCGTAACTACGTGTTTTACCGCTCGGGGAATACCGAAGTAGCTACAGATATTGCGCAGGAAACTTTTCTGAAAATCTGGGAAAAACAAAACAAAGTTAAAACTGAACAAGTAAAAGGTTTACTCTTTAAAATTGCCAACGACCTTTTCGTCTCGCATTGCCGCAATGAAAAACGATCTTTCGAATTCTTTAAACATTACCGCTTCGATGCGCTTTCACATTCACCTGAGGAGCAGATGGCATTCGAGCAGTTGAGGGCAAGCTATAAAAAGGCCCTGAAGAGTATGCCTGAGAACCAGCGAACCATTTTTCTGATGAGCAGAATAGAAAACCTGAAATATACAGAAATAGCAGAAATGACCGGCATTGGTGTTAAAGCAGTGGAAAAAAGGATGAAGAAGGCACTTGATTATTTACGGGTGAACTTAAAAAATGACTGACAAAAACTTACATATCAACAAATTAAATGCCGACGATTTCCGGATTTTCCAAAACGGGAAAATCAACTGGGAAAAGTCGGAAGCTGATATATGGGCTGAACTGGAAAACAAAATTGCGCAAAAGCCAGCAGGCAAATCTCTTGTGTTTCGTCGGAAAATCCGGCAGTGGGCAGCAGCGGCGGTATTGTTGATATTGCTTGGTTTGTGGGGCATCGTTTCCAGCTATACCAAAACCGTGGAATGTTTACCGGGCGAGCACATTGTTGTCGAATTACCCGATGGATCAAGAGTGGACTTAAATGCGGGCTCTTCTTTGGAATATTATCCGCTAAAGTGGAAATTCCAACGAAAATTGAAATTTGAAGGTGAAGGATATTTCAATGTTCAGAAAGGAAAAGCTTTTACCGTTGAATCGAATAACGGAGTTACGCAGGTTTTAGGAACATCCTTTAATATTTATGCCCGAGACAATAATTACCGGGTAACCTGTCTTACCGGAAAAGTAAAGGTGAGTTCTTCCGGCGATGAGTCGGTTGTCTTGTCCCCGAATGTGCATGTTGAACTGGAAAGCGGGAAACTGGTAGTGAAGAAAATGTTCCAGGCAGAAAAAGCACTGAGCTGGAGAAACAACGAATTCTTTTTTGCCGGGCGCCCGTTAAAAGAGGTGATTGATGAAATTGAACGCCAGTATGCAGTGACCATTAAACTGCAGCCTGAACTGGGAAAAAGAGAGTATGTAAGCAACTTTTCAAAAAAATATAAGATTGAAGAGGTATTGTATTTTGTTTGCAAACCCATGAATCTTAAGTTTGTAAAACAATCAGAAAATGTATATTTGGTTGTTGAAGAAAGTTAATGACAAAAGTTATCCTACTGTTTTTAGGGCTGCTGCTTTTTACTTTTCAGGTGGTGGCACAAACAACAGAAAATATAAAAATTGAAGCACGAAAAACCCCACTGAACAAGGTTCTTCTTGATTTGAAGGATAAGTATGGTTTGCAGTTTGCATTCGATAATTCCTTGCTCTCCCAATACCAGGTTTCGGTAAACCGTACCTTCCAAACCGAAAAGGATGCACTCTCCTTTTTGGTTAAAAACCTGCCGCTCAAAGTCGAGAAGTCGGGCGATGTGTTTTTAATCATCCCCGCATCTGCTGAAGAATCCGACCCGCTTCCTATTCGTATTTCAGGCCAGGTTTTGGAAGTAAACACCCATGAGCCATTACCTTATTCTTATGTATTAATAAACCGAAATCCTGTGCAGTCTGATCAACAGGGGCACTTCAATTTTATAGCTTCGGCCGACACCAGTTATAAACTTCAAATTTCACACCTGGGTTACTTTATATACGATACAATTGTTGACCGGAGTTTAACGCGACAGTTTTTTCTGACACCACAAATTGAACGGATTGAGGAAATTACGATTTTGAGTAATCCGGTTGACAATTCGACGCTGATCGGGGATTTGTCGGGACGAATGAAAATAAATCATCAGATTTCTCCCATCCTTCCTGGTCATGGTGATAACTCCATTTTTAATCTTTTGCGTTTAATGCCCGGAGTATTGGCATCGGGAGAACAGTCGAACGATTTGTTAATATGGGGAGCCTATGAAAGTCACAGTAAAATACAATTTGACGGGATAACACTCTTTGGTTTGAAGAATTTTAACGATAACATTGGTGTGGTAAATCCTTTCATGGTGAAAAACATTGAGGTGCTCAAGGGGGGCTATGGAGCAAGATATGGAGAACGGGTGGGTGGTGTTGTCGATATACAGGGCAAAGACGGAACTTTACTAAAGCCAACATTCACTTTCAATATTAATTCAACAACCGTGAATGGCATGGTGCAGGTGCCCTTGTCAAAAAAATCGTCACTCATTGGTGCATACCGTCAAACCTACTATCAGCTTTATGATCCAACCAACATTAAATGGTTCAGAAAAGAAAAAGATAAAAATTCAGACGACAAGAATAAAGATAGAGGGAATGGAGCTCAGCCTTCGGCTCCCCTTGTTTTGGAAGTGGAACCGGATTTTATCTTTCGCGATGCCAATTTAAAGTACACCTTTAAAAGTGATAACGGAAGTAGACTGTCCGTCAGTTTATATGGTGGTGGCGACCGCTTTAACTACGACATGGAAGGGGCATACGGGAAAAATGTACTTTCTTTCGGTGAACGGGAAGAGAATCAGCAATTCGGAGGTTCCTTGCAGTATGGTCAACTCTGGAAGCGGGGCGATTATACGAATATAAATTTATCGTATTCCGGTTTTGAAAGAAAAATGTCTGATAATACCTGGATAGAAAATTCGAGACTGGACGTGATAGAAACCAGGCGTAAAGTTGAGTCGGAAAACAGGGTTAACGAAATGGCATTAAATGTTGAGCATTCTGTAAATTTTTTAAAAGGGCACAAACTATTATTGGGGGCCGGGGCCATCAATAACCAGGTGAAGCTTTTGCGCCATTCTTTGGATGAGGAGGTTTTTGATATTAACAATGAATCGCCCAGAATTTATGCTTATTTGCACGACGAGTTACCCATTGGCAAAGTATTCAAATTAAAAACAGGAATTCGGGCAAGCTATTCCATCGAGTTGAAAAAATATTTTATCGAACCCCGTGCATCGGCTTCATTGGAAATTGTTGATGGCGTAAAGGTAAACGCCGCCTGGGGATTATACAATCAGTTTTTGTCGAAAACAACAGTGGTCGACAGTGCAAATAATTATACCCGTTTTTGGACAAATTCCGACAATTCAGGAGTACCCGTCCTGAGTGCGGATCATTATGTCGGTGGGCTTTCATTGGATAAAAACGGGTTCACATTCAGCAGCGAAGCCTTCTACAAAACTACCGATGGATTAAACCGTTTCTTTGTGGGAAATAAGCGTACCGAACAAGGTTTTTATGAGGGTCATGCAAA
>JBFEWU010000382.1:0-4527 GCA_041546215.1 Draconibacterium sp.
ACCAAAATAAAATTAACTGAAGGCGACAGTTTTAATGTACTGGATGGAAATGGAACAGACGGTGGAGGTGCGAAATTCCAGATGCCTAATCCTGATCCCAATGAGGATGGTACTACTTCCTATACTGTATGGGCCAGACCTTTGGGAACGCCAGGAGGAAGTTCAAGCATGGTTCCGTGCGCGATTTACACCTATGTTGTGGAAGATCCAGTTACGGGAGACATAACTACAGAGGAAGAGGAAGTGTGCAGCAATGACACCCTTTTTGTTTCGAGAGGAACTGGCAAGGAAAAGTTTCAAGATGTTTCCGACATATTATTATGGGTATATATTCCAGATGGATATACCTTTGAAGACAAGTTTGGAAATATAATTACCGTGCCCGAAGGAGATTATTCATTATTCGATCCGGAATTACAGGATTATTTCTGGAGCTACGATAACAAAGGATTGAAATTACTACAATTAAGATTTTATGAAAATCCTGAATGGGAGCCTACCCTTTAACAATTACTATAACTGAATTAAATACCCATTGAGTTCTGTCAATGGGTATTTTTCTATATGAATATTGGGTATTCATCGGAATGGGAGTGTGGCTTTTGGCGCATGAATTTCAAATTTTACAATTTGGTAGACTCTGATTTTGCCAAAAAAAATGCCCAAACTATTCATGTGATGGTCAGGGGATCATTGTGATAAAAGATTTAAATCGTATAAATTTAATGATTCTTAAAACGATGGTATGTATACATTTGTATTGTCTGAGCAATTTCTTGGAGTAGGAGAACAAAAGGTTTTTGAGGATTATTTGAGGTACAAGAATATTGAAAACAATATCTGGCAGGTGTTTGCTTCGTTATTTAAATCACGAGTAAATAACGGAGTTCCAATGGTATTGAGGGCATATGAAAAAGAAGAACTATGTGGTGCTATAATACTGACCAAATGTTATAAGTACGGTAAAGCATTATTTAATAACAGGCTGTTCTCAGGATTGATAAATGCATCAAATATTCCCTATCTGCAATGGATTAAATTTGGGTGTTGCATGGACATGATGTCCAATGAAGGATTCTTTAAAAATCCTGAAAAATCTGATGAAATAGTCGCTTCAGCCATTGACCATCTAAATAAGAACTTTTTTCTTACCATAATAACAGATTACAGCCATAATGCAGGTTTGTATAAAAAGGGTTCTGTACTACCCGCACTGCCACATGCAATCATTGACTGTTCTGAAATGAAAACAATCCAGGACTACACCCGGAAATTTAAAAACTTAAAGCGAAAATTAAGGGTGTTCCACAAGAAAGGCGGAGAATTCATCTTACAGGATAGAAGGATGCATAAGGAGCAATTAATGTCGTTGGAAAAGTGTTTTATTGCCACATCTGAAAATAGTGTCTTTTATTTGCCATATCAGGATTTATATCTAAAGGCTGCCTTAACCACAAGCAATACTAAAATCGATAAAATATATTATTTTATTGCCAGGATAAATGGTGAATTTATTGGTTATCAGGCCGTAATTAAAACAGGCAAATACCTAAACGCACTTCATGGAGCATTTGATAGAAATCTAAACACCAATTACCATGCATACGATATTTTATTTGTTAAAATGACAGAGTTTGCCATTGAGAATGGAATTGAAATGTGTGATTTTGGTGCGGTTTTAAATCAAACTAAACAAAGGATGGTGAATACTACAATAGATATGTCATATTTTATCTTAAGCAAATATTCGCTGATTAAGTGTTTATTTAAAATATTCCTGAAAACAACAAAGATACAATCTAAAAAACAATTGAAATTTCGAAGATAAATGATCAGGAGTGTATTTCAGCGTACTCACCATCTTCAAAATCATTGAAATCAGGAAGAGATAAGCTTCTGTCAAACGATCAACGGTTCACATTGTTGATGAATATCCAACAAAAATTTTATCGGCACTTCAAACTACATGCTTACCCTTGAATCTTAGAATTACAAATCAGATTAAGAGAAGCAAAAATAATTTTAACAATAATTAAAGAAAAAAACATCTTAAAGTATTGAAAATTGAATAGTTATGTAATAACTTGTATATCATTTACATACATAAAATATTAATTTAAAGTGGAGGAGACAAAATGAGTAAAGAAGCAGTTTTTAACGAGATGGAACAGATGTTTGGAGTAGTCCCGGCTATGTTCAGAGCAGTACCTGAAGCCACATTGGAATTAGAGTGGAATCTTTTTAAAAGTGTTCATTTGGAAGAGGGTGCCATTCCCAACAAACACCGTGAATTAATAGGTGTAGCAATTTCGGCAATAAGTAAGTGCCGTTACTGTTCATATTTTCACACGGAGATGGCAAAGTTAAACGGCGCAACTGATGAAGAAATTGAAGATGCACTGCATTTTGCCAAATCAAGTGCAGGGTGGAGTACCTACATTAACGGACTTCAGCTTGATTTTGACGAATTTGCAAAAGAAGTTGATGAGGTTTGTGAATTTGTAAGAAATGCAATGGTGCAGGCCTAACCAATTAACAGGAAAATATTTTCGAAGGATCCATCCATATTTTTTAGATATAAAGAAGGGATGGATTTTTCATTTTGATTTGGTTTGGAGCAAAGAGCAAAACATAGAACAAAGAACATAGAACAAAGAGTAAAGAAGCAGTGATCAGTAAACAGGATATCTGAATATCCTGATTAATCAATTTCAGTTGTCTTCGGCCTTCCGTTCAATTTTCATCCCTCAGGTTTCGCGCTTCATGTAATTTGTTTACTTATAGCACATTCACAATTTACATATTATAGAATCACCGTGCTATCAGCGAATTAAAAAGTCCAATTTGATGCAAAATCTTTATGAAACTCTAGTGCCTTCGTGACTTGGTGGCCTTTTTATCTTCGCCACGAAAACACCCAAAGCACCCAAAGAAAACACTAAAATAAGATAGTCAGTAGTATTGAAAATGGTCCTTTATCCGATTAACAAATACCAGATTGAAATCAAAATCACGATCAGTATTATCCATGTTAGAAATTCGATTCGACTTTTTTTATGGAATGGAGGTTTCATTCACGTTTTAGGCTATTATTTACACAAGGTATAGAAAATATTTTAAAATCACCGGATATAAATGGAGGGATAAATTGAGTCACCTTTCCTCTGTTAGCAAAATCCACACCTGTTGACCACTAAAGCCGGAATCAGTGAGCAAAAGAGAAAAAACAAAATACACTATTAAATGGTGTGACTCAAAATGGTATATTTTAAACACTTAGTAATAAGGGAGCCCCGGAGAAGGGTGGTCAATGAGAGCGGTTTTGTCAGGTGAATATAAATACGAATAATTTTTACTTTTCAATACTTTTCAGAAAATCAAGTACAATTTGATTAAACTCACCAGGCTTCTCCATATTTGGCATATGTCCGGCTCCCTGTATTACCACTTTTTTTGCATCGGGTACTTGTTCAGCGATCATTGATGCAATTATGTCGAAATCAGGTGAATCAAGACTACCCACAATAGCAAGAGTGGGCACCTTGATGTCATTCAAGCGCTCTATTGCAGGCGGGGCAGTTGTAGAATCCCAATTCACAGCTTCAGAACTCCAGTAATAACCTGAATAGTCGGAAATTATTTCCCTTAACCTAATCGCTAATTCGGAATTTCTCATGGCAGGTATAAAAATCTCAAAATTTAGCCATCTTTCTAAAGTCGCATCATGACCTGCTTTCCATCCAAATTTAATTATAGAATCCAATTTGGTATTATATTCTGGTGACCATTGGTATCCTTGTAATGTTGCATCAACAGTAACCAAAGCATCAACATATTCAGGGTAATCCAATGTAAAATTTATTGCTTTTCTACCCCCACCGGAAAGTCCTACAAGATATGCTTTTGCGAGGTCAAGGTAATCCATTAATCCTTTTAGATCGTCTGAATGATTATATTTCTCATCAGTAGGTAATTCTGATTTACCAAAGCCCCTTAAATCATATCTCAAAACCTTGTATTTTTCACCAAATATTTCAAATTGATCATCCCACATCCGGGTATCAAGTGTAAATCCATGTAAGAGTATTACGGGATGTCCTTTCCCAATTTGTTCAAAATATAGTTTAGTTCCATTCACTTCGGCATAACCAGTTTTCATTTCCTGTGAATGGTTGCATGCGAAAGAAAATACAAAAGAAAGAAGAAAGATTAAGTTTCTCATGACCGTGAATTCCAATGTATGACCAAGGCATTAATATACTTTATCAAAACTCAGAGGTCCTGCTGATTATCAGAAGTGTCAGGAATATGCAACTCTTCTGGAACATCGTTGCTGCTATACATGCAACGATACATTTTCCATGAAGAGTCTTCCTGTTTTTTGTAAATGCCAATTACTTTGTTGTTGAATTTAATGGGAGTTTTACCATCTTTAGGATTCATTGAACCCGTCCAGAATACATACTCGTAGGCCCAGTCTCCAAAGACTTTTATTTCTTTAATTGTTTCATTCACTTCAAAATTAAA
>JBFEWU010000408.1:0-3989 GCA_041546215.1 Draconibacterium sp.
GCACTTTCGGCACACAAAACGCCACCATCTTAAACCACCACGCGGTTGCACCGATTGCATTACACTCGCTAATCCCCCGGTTAAAACCGGAGGCTATAAATATTCAACCCCGCTGGGGTTAAGCTGAAAGATTGGCCCGAACTACCAGATGATCGTCCTTCCCTTCCAGAAGGGAAGGATTAGAGGAAGGGTGAAAGGAAGCTCGAAGCTGAAAGCTGAAAGCTCAAAGGAAGAACGCTGCAAGTAGCGCCAGGCGCGGACAAATAAGGGATTCCATCTTCTAAAAGATGGAATCCCTTATTTGCACGTGTGTCAGCTGACGGACGGATCGTGAAGTCGTGCACTAAAGATTGATTGTTGTACATCTTCGAAGTGAAACTTTCTGTAAGGCACAAAACGGAAAATAAAAAAAAGGACCTCACCAGGGTGAGATCCTTTTATATATCGAATTCATCGTTCTTACATTAAGAAACTCAGGAGACTACCGGCGGCAACAGCCGATCCGATCACCCCCGAAACGTTGGGGGCCATGGCATGCATTAGCAAGTGATTGGTTGGGTCTTCCTGAAGTCCCATGTGCTGAACCACCCTTGCACTGTCGGGCACCGCAGATACTCCGCTGGCTCCGATCATCGGATTGATTTTATTTTCCTTTTTCAGGAACAGGTTCATGATTTTAGCACCTGCAACACCACCTGCCGTTGCAATGACGAATGAACCTGCACCCAGGGCAAAAATCTTGATTGAGGAAGGGGTCAGGAATACATCGGCCTGGGTTGAAGCACCAACGGTAATCCCCAATAATATGGTGATTACATCAATAAGTGGATTTGCTGCAGTATTTGCCAATCGTTTTGTAACGCCCGATTCTTTTAACAAATTACCAAAGAATAACATCCCGATGAGGGGAAGTGCCGATGGTGCAATGTATGCAGTAAGTATAAGGCCAACAATGGGGAACAATACTTTTTCAAGTTTAGAAACCGCTCGCGGAGGTTTCATTTTTATTAATCGTTCTTTTTTCGTGGTCATCAATTTAATTACCGGAGGTTGAATAACAGGAACCAGGGCCATGTATGAGTATGCTGCAATTGCAATGGGGCCAATCAGGTTTTTTACGGTTGTCCCATCTGCCAGAACGTTCATTCCGTTGGCCAGTTTCGATGAAATAAAAATTGCAGTAGGGCCGTCGGCACCACCGATAATTCCAATCGCTCCAGCTTCAGGTGGCGCAAAACCCAAATAGATTGCACCCAGAAAGGTCAGGAAAATACCAATTTGAGCAGCTGCACCCAATAACATCAGTTTCGGATTTGAAATCAGGGATGAGAAGTCTGTCATGGCACCAATACCCAGGAAAATTAATGGAGGATACCAGCCCTGTACAACCCCCTGGTAAAGTATATTCATTACCGAACCGGGTTCGTAAACTCCCAGTTTCAGATTGAAATCGGCCACCTGGAACATGGGAATGTTACCCACCAAAATGCCAAAACCGATGGGGATTAAAAGCATGGGTTCGAAATCGTAACGAATGGCCAGGTAAATAAAAATGAAGCCAACCATCATCATCATCAGGTTACCCCATGAAATATTTGCAAAGCCCGAGAACTCGTAAAAATTAAAGAGGCCCGACACGGCTCCGCTGTAGCTTTTATATTCCGAGCCGTCGCCAACAAGCAAACCTTCTTTGCTGAGTGATAATACGCGATTGGGAAGTTTTACCAGGTCCTGCGTTTGATGATATCCTCCTGCACGGTTTGGATCTGTATTGATACGTAAATGCGTAATTGGTACACGATTAAAGGTAAGGTGTACTTCCTCATCGATGATGTTGAAGCGTCCCGAGTAGCGTTGTTTTGCCGAATCCAAAACAAAAGCTCCATCTTCTTCGAAGCTGAATGTTTTAAAACGTTTTACTGTTTTTGGATTTTCTTTCTGATTGGGCTCACCCTCTTTGTAGGTAGGTATAGGTATGTAACCATCAGAATAGTTTACCCATTTGGAGCTGGTAAGTACTTCACTGAGTTTTTCTGCCTGGCCCGCGGCAATTACCGATGGCGTCAGAAGAATCAGGAGAAATATTATTCGTACTGTTTTTCTCATTTTTTTTAAGTAAATGTTAAGCAATTTCAATCAATACATCGTCTTGCAACACGCTGTCGCCAACACTTACTTTAATTGCAGTAACCTCACCACCCTTGGTAGTCTGAATCTGGTTTTCCATTTTCATGGCTTCCATGATCAAAAGATTCTGACCTGCGCTTACAACGTCACCAATGGAAACGTTGATTTTCAGAATGGTTCCCGGAAGAGGGGCACTTACCTTATGCTTCCCGGTCGGTTCTTTTTTCTTGATCTGACCTTCTCCCGGCATTTTTTCTACCGGTTTACGAATCAAGGTAGGTGTTTTGGTTGTTTTTACTTCTCCGTGAATTTCAACTTCATAAATGGTTCCATTTACATCCAGTTCAGCCACATTGTCTTCAATGTCTTTTAAATGAACATCGTAATCGTTACCTCTGATTGTGAATTTATATTTTTTCATCGTTATAATTATTTGTTTAAATGGTCCGCCAGCTGGCAGATCATGCCTGCGTCATCAGCTTAAGTTGTGAATGCTTATCGTGGCCAGTTCTGGTTAACACTATAAATTTTCGAACTCCAGGGCGAGTAGGCCTTTTTTACCTTTTTAATGGTGACAACGTTACTCTCTTCGTCGTGCAATTCGTTAAAATACAAATGCAGAGCTAAACTGATAGCTGCAGTCACGTTTCCTTCAACAACAAAGTCGTCCTGCGTAACTTGTTCCTCTATTTTCTTTCTTCTCAGTTTGTTGCGATTAAACCGCATGTTTAAGAGTTTTGGCAAACGCGAGAAAATGATTACCAGAACTGTGAGAGAAGAAAAAACGATGAGAAAACCAACAATGGCTACTGTTATACCAAAGTGAACAGAATTTGCTAAAACTATAAATAAGGGACTCATAACTGTTCAATTAAAGAGGAATATTTGAGTGCTTTTTAGGAGGATTAACCAGTTTTTTAGTGGCTAAACTCTGTAATCCCCGAATAATCCGGAACCTTGTGTTACGAGGCTCAATTACATCATCGATGTACCCGAACGAAGCTGCCTGGTATGGATTTGCAAATTTCTCGGTATATTCTTCTTCATGGTCGGCAATAAATTTTGCCCGCTCTTCAGCATCGTCAATGTCGCGTAATTTTCTTCCATGAAGAACTTCCACGGCACCTGCCGCCCCCATTACCGCAATTTCGGCGGTAGGCCAGGCGTAGTTAAGGTCGCCACGCAATTGTTTACTCGACATTACATCGTGTGCCCCGCCATACGACTTGCGAAGTGTTACGGTAATTTTTGGAACAGTGGCCTCGCCGTAGGCAAACATTAATTTTGCTCCATGTGTAATAATTCCGCCGTATTCCTGCCGGCTTCCCGGTAAGAATCCCGGTACATCGACCAGGGTGATAATCGGGATGTTAAAGGCATCGCAGAAACGTACAAAGCGAGCCGCTTTTATTGAGGCATTAATATCCAGTACACCTGCCAGGTAATTGGGCTGGTTGGCCACTATACCGCAAGGTTGTCCGTTAAATTTAGCAAAACCAACCACTATGTTTTTCGCATAGTTTCTATGAATTTCAAGGAACTCGCCGTAGTCGGCTACCGTATGAATAACATCCTTTACATCGTAAGGCTGGTTGGGATTTTCCGGTATAATTTCGTTTAGAATATCGTCCATTCTGTCAAATGGATCTGCACATTCAGTAACAATTGGATCTTCCAGGTTATTTTGCGGAATATAACTAATTAGTTTTCGAAGAATGAGCAATCCTTCTTGTTCATTTTCAACAAGGAAATGCGAGACCCCTGATTTTGAGGCATGAACCTTCCCTCCGCCCAGGTCCTCCACAGAAATGTCTTCTCCGGTAACTGTTTTTACTACTTTGGGACCGGTAACAAACATGTAC
>JBFEWU010000496.1:0-3101 GCA_041546215.1 Draconibacterium sp.
AACCATTTCTCAACCCTATACGGTAGGTTTTCAAACCCAGCTGCTTGATGTGCAAAAGGGCGAAAAAATTCTGGAAGTTGGAACCGGATCGGGTTACCAGGCTGCCGTTTTGGTTGAAATGGGAGCAAAGGTTTTTACCATCGAACGACAAAAAGAATTGTACCAAAAGGTTCAAAAATTCTTGCCTTCGCTGGGTTATTCACCGGCTTGTTTTTTTGGCGATGGTTACAAAGGATTGCCTAATTTGGCTCCTTTCGATAAAATTCTGGTTACTGCAGGTGCTCCCTATATTCCTGAAGCCTTAAAGCTTCAACTGAAAATTGGAGGGAAACTCGTTGTTCCTGTGGGCGATAATAACCGCCAGGAGATGTGTGAGGTGAAGCGTGTTTCAGAAGATAACTATATTTCCAAAAAACATGGAGGATTTGTATTTGTTCCCATGTTGAAAGGTACCGTAAACTTGTAAAACATGATTAAAATTGAAAAGTTTGTTGTAAATCCACTTGGGGAAAACAGTTATGTCGTTTCCGACGAAACAGGTGCATGTATTTTCATTGATCCCGGGTTTTATTATCCCGAGGAACGCGACGAAATTCGAAACTACATCGTTGATAATAGCCTGAAACCTGTGAAAATTGTAAATACCCATTGCCATTTCGACCATATTATGGGTGTCGAATTTCTCCGGAAGGAGTATAATATTGCTTTGTATGCCCATGCTGCGGATGAGTTTTGGATTGACCGGGCTGCACAGCAGGCTCAAATGTTTGGTGTCGAAATAGAGCATGTTCAACCCATCGATAGATATTTGGTCGAAGGCGAAAACGTTAAATTTGGAAATACCGAACTGGAGGTTATTCAAATTCCGGGACACAGCCCGGGCCATGTGGTTTTTTATCATAAAGAATCCGATGCTTTAATTGTCGGGGATGTCCTTTTTTATGGTAGCATCGGGCGTACCGATTTACCAGGAGGCAATCACAAGGAGCTAATTTCGAACATAAAATCTAAACTGTTTAAATTACCCGATAGTACAAAAGTTTATTGTGGACATGGGCCGGAAACCATTCTGGGTATTGAAAAAACGACAAATCCGTTTTTAACGTAAACGCAAATGGGTTCAACTTGGTTTAAAATCATTTTTTCCTAGCAACGCAGTTCATAATATTGCAAAAAATTTATTTTAAAATAATTCAGAAATGTCTCAGGATAGATTTGTAGCCCGCCACATTGGCCCGCGAAACAACGAAATAGCAGAGATGCTTGAGTCGGTTGGTGTTTCATCGATGGAAGAATTATTGGAACAGACTGTTCCTGCTTCCATTCGACTGCAACAGCCATTGAAGTTAAATGAAGGTTTGTCGGAAAGAAAATATTTCCGCAGAATTCTTGATCTGGCTTCTAAGAATAAGGTATACAACACCTATATCGGGATGGGATACTACGATACAATTACCCCGGCGGTAATTTTGCGTAATGTGCTTGAAAATCCGGTTTGGTACACTTCTTATACGCCATACCAGGCCGAAATTTCGCAGGGGAGGTTAGAGGCATTATTAAATTTCCAAACCATGGTTTGTGGTTTAACAGGGATGGATATTGCCAATGCATCATTACTCGACGAATCGACTGCAGCTGCCGAAGCCATGGTGATGATGGCCAATTTGCGCTCTCGTAAAATGGTAAAAGCCGGCGTTAATACCGTTTTAGTCGACGATAAAATGTGGCCACAAACACACGATGTACTTAAAACACGTGCCCTTCCGCTTGGTTTCGAATTGAAAATTCAATCCAAAGATGATTTTCAAATTGATGAGAATGTATTTGGAGTAATTGTGCAATACCCGAATTCTGACGGTGAAATTATCGACTATGAGGAATTGGTTGAAAAAGCACACGAAATAGATATTAAAGTTGCTGTTGCGGCCGATTTGCTTTCACTGGCAATTTTAACACCACCTGGAGAGTGGGGTGCGGATATTGTATTCGGCAGTTCACAACGTTTTGGAGTACCAATGGGCTATGGTGGACCACATGCAGCATTCTTTACTGCAAAAGAGGCGTACAAAAGAAACATGCCGGGACGAATTATCGGTATTACAAAAGATAAGCACGGCAATCGGGCCTTGCGTATGGCTTTGCAAACCCGTGAACAACATATTAAGCGCGAAAAAGCAACTTCAAATATCTGTACGGCACAGGCTTTGCTGGCTATTATGGCGGGATTCTTCGGAGTTTATCACGGACCTGAAGGCGTTATTGCCATTGCAGAACGTGTATATAATATCGCAGCATTTTTGGCCCTGGAGATTGAGAAACTTGGTTATACACAGGTGAATAATAACTTTTTCGATACCATTCGCTTTGCCTTGCCAAAACATGTTATGCGCGAAGACATAGAGTGGCTTTCCCACGAGTTGGAAATGAATTTCCGCTACTTCGAAAATGGTGATGTCGGAATCAGTGTTGATGAAACCACCAATCCTGAAGATATTGCCTGGATTATTGAAGTGTTTGCAAAAGCTGCCAATAAAAAATGGCAGGTTGAACAAGAATATCCGGAAGGTTTTACGATTGATGATAAATTTAAACGTAATACTGCTTTCATGGGCGAAGAGGTTTTTAATAAATACCGCTCTGAAACAGAAATGTTGCGTTATATCAAGCGTCTGGCGCATAAGGATATTTCACTTACACAGTCGATGATTTCCCTGGGATCGTGTACAATGAAGCTGAATGCAGCTACCGAAATGCTTCCATTAAGCTGGATAGAGTTTAACGGTTTGCATCCGTTCATTCCAAAGAACCAGGCAAGGGGGTACCACGAAATGATGGAAGAGCTTCGTCGCGATTTATCGGAAATCACCGGGATGGCTGATGTTAGTTTACAACCCAATTCAGGAGCAGCTGGTGAATATGCCGGATTAATGGTCATACACGAATACCATAAAAGTCGTGGTGATCAGCACCGCGATATCGTGTTAATCCCTGCGTCGGCCCATGGAACCAACCCTGCAAGTGCGGTAATGGCAGGGATGAAAGTGGTGGTTGTAAAATGCGATGATCGTGGAAATGTTGACATGGATGATCTTCGTGCCAAA
>JBFEWU010000043.1:0-19444 GCA_041546215.1 Draconibacterium sp.
GAAATCCAGATTAATCAATAATCATTAATCAATTTCTTCCGACTTCCTATATATTTCTAACGCATAGTGTTTCCTTTATTCAACCGGTTCAATAACCATAAGTACATCGCCTTTAACAACCGAATCGCCCTGTCCAAATTTAATCTCTTTCACCACACCGTTCACGGTCGAATCAAGCTTATTCATCATTTTCATGGCTTCTAAAACCAATAATGTATCGCCAACCCTTACATTATCGCCTACTTCTTTTTTGCATTCAACCACCATTCCCGGAATGGGGGCAGTGAGGGTTCCTTCGGCTTTTACCTCTTTGTTTGTTCCATTTTTTGTTCGACGCATACGTGGGGTATTTGTTGCCGCATTGGGGTCGTTAATTTCGACAGTAAATACTTCGCCGTCGACTTTCACCTCCAGCTCACGGATTGCCCCGTTCTTGCCCTTGGAAGTTAGCTCTCCCGATAAGGCCTTGCGCACCAATTCTTCTTCTTTCTTAACCTGTTCCATTGTTTTGGGTTTAACTTCGTCAGGCATTTCTGCTTTACCGTACTTCCAGTTCAGGAATTTTTTGCCGGTTACCGGATAAAGTGCGCATAAAACTTCGTCATCAATATCTTGAGCAATATCCTTAAATGATTCTTTAACCGCGTCCATTTCAGGCTCAAGAATGGCTCCGGGACGTTCGGTAATTGGCTCTTCGCCGCGAGGATATCCCTTCAATGCTTTTTTCTGAACCTCGGGATTAATGGCTTCGGTTGTTTTGCCGTAGAGGCCGTAACAGAGGTCTTTTACCTGCTCCGTAATTTGTGCATATTCGCCCTCGTAGCTATCAAACAATACGTTGTTTACGGTTTGTACTCCAACAATTTGCGATGTAGGAGTAACCAGTGGAATATTGCCAAGGTCTTTGCGTACTTTGGGTAGCTGACGGAAAACTTCAGGAAGTTTATCAAGTGCATCCATTGCCTTTAGCTGGTTTACCAGGTTCGATAACATTCCTCCCGGAGTTTGATGCAGGATTACATTGATATCGGTAATGGCATAATTCGGATTGTTGTCCAGGTGTTTGTATTTTGGAATTGCTTTCTCCATTTCCTGGGTAATGGCCGTAATTTTATTGATGTCCAGCCCCGAATCGCGGTTGGTTCCGAGTAAGGACATAATAATTGGCTCGCAGGCCGCATGAGAAGTGCGGTAGGCATAAGGCCCCATACAGGTGTCGACCATATCAACACCCGCTTCGATGGCTTTAAAAATGGCCAGATCGCCCATGCCCGAAGTAAAGTGAGTATGCAGGTTTAAAGGGGTATCGGTAATTTTCTTGATCTCGCGAACGAGGTTGTAAATGTCGTAAGGAGCAATAAGGCCAGCCATGTCTTTAATACAGATCGAATCAACTCCAAACCCGATCAACTCTTTTACTTTATTCAGGTAGTACTCCATGTTGTAGACATTGCCGCCCAAACGGGGCTGGTTAAGTGTGTAGCATACAACTCCCTGGAAGTGTTTCCCATTGTCTTTGATAACGCTTGCAGCGGTTTCAAAATTTCTGAAATCGTTTAGTGCATCGAAACAGCGGAAAATATCCATGCCGTTATCAATGGCACGCTGAACAAAAGCTTTTACCACATCGTCGGCATAGTTGCGGTAACCCACCACATTTTGTCCGCGAAGCAACATCCAAAATGGCGTTTTTGGCATGTATTTTTTTAAGGTGCGCAGGCGCTCCCACGGATCTTCACCCAGGTAGCGATGCATGGTATCAAAGGTTGCACCCCCCCATGTTTCGATGGCGTTAAATCCTACTTCATCCATCATTTCCGCAAGCGGAATCATATCCTCGGTACGGCCCCGTGTAGCAAACAACGACTGGTGACCATCGCGTAAACTGCAATCTTGTATTTTTATTGGATTGGCAGCTTTTGGTCTCCCGGCACCAAATTCAAGCTGTGACATTTCCAGCACACCGTGTTTATCGTAATTCATTTCTTTGTTTTCTTTTCTGTTGTTCGTTGTATACTAATTCATTAAGCGCGTTTCCGGAGCATGCGCCCACGGCGCTGAACCATCTCGCGGTTGTCCATAATCACTCCTTTCCCTGCATTTGCCCATACTTTGTAATCTTTTCCTTCATTCTCTTTTGCTGCTTCCTGTTCCAGGTAATAGGCAACTGCAATCATCGCAGCTCTTCTCTTTTTTTCTATGGCTGTCATAATCAATTTTTTTATAATGGTATGTTACCGTGTTTTTTAGGTGGAAGAATTTCTGTTTTTGTGGACATTACCTCCAGGGCATCAATTAAGCGTATTCTGGTTTCGTCCGGTAAAATTACATCGTCGATGTATCCACGTTTTGCAGCGAG
This sequence comes from Draconibacterium sp., assembly GCA_041546215.1. GTDB lineage: Bacteria > Bacteroidota > Bacteroidia > Bacteroidales > Prolixibacteraceae > Draconibacterium. The sequence continues at coordinate 2,360 of JBFEWU010000043.1, forward strand.
GTATGGTACATTAAAGGCCTCTTCGTATTCCCGGATTTTCTTCTGAGTCATGGATGCCTTATCCCCGGCGTCTGCAATTTGTTTGCGATAAGTTGAAATAACCTCAACTGCCCCTTTGGCTCCCATTACTGCTATTTCGGCTGATGGCCAGGCAAAAACCATGTCGGCACCCAATGGTTTCGAGCACATTGCCAGGTAAGCACCACCGTAGTCTTTGCGGGTTACCACAGTAAATTTAGGCACTGTTGCCTCGGCATACGACCAAAGTAGTTTGGCTCCGTGGCGGATAATACCATCCCATTCCTGTTGAACTCCGGGCAAATAGCCCGGAACATCTACAAAAGTTATCATGGGTATATTAAAGGCATCGCAGGTACGAACAAAACGGCTGATTTTATCTGATGCATCGATGTCGAGGCAGCCTGCCTGAATCATGGGTTGGTTGGCGATAATGCCAACCGAACGATTGTTTAAGTGCCCAAAACCAACAATGGCGTTCTCGGCATAGTGTTCGTGTACCTGCATAAACTCGCCATTGTCGAGAACAGATTCAATTATACCAAGCATGTCGTAGGGTACTTTCGAGTCATCCGGAATAATTGTATTTAACGCTTCGCAAATACGTGCCGGATCATCACCCATTGCAACCTTGGGAGCTTCTTCCAGATTGTTGTTGGGTAAAAACTCAAGCAATTCTTTTATGGCTTCAATGGTATCTTCATCGCTTTCGCAGGCAAAATGTGCGTTGCCACTTTTGGTGTTATGTACCATGGCTCCGCCCAGCTCTTCAAAGCTGGTCTCTTCACCTGTCACCGTCTTTATTACGTAAGGGCTGGTAATAAACATGTGACTTTGTTTTTTCACCATAAACACAAAATCGGTCATGGCCGGAGAATAAACGGCACCACCTGCACATGGGCCCATTATGGCTGAAATTTGTGGTACAACACCCGATGCACGCGAGTTGCGCATAAAAATCTCTCCATATCCCTTAAGGGCATCAACGCCTTCCTCAACCCGGGCACCTCCCGAGTCGTTCAGACCAACCACTGGTGCTCCGGCTTTTACCGCCAGATCCATTATTTTGCAAATTTTAGCCGCATGCATTTCCCCCAGCGAGCCACCGCGCGAAGTAAAATCCTGCGAATAGGCAAAAACCGGCCGGCCCTGTACTAAACCATGGCCAACAATTACACCATCCGATGAGACTTCAACTTTCTCAAACCCAAAATTTACTGAGCGGTGCTCAACAAACATATCTACTTCTCTAAAACTACCTTCATCGAAAAGAAGATCTAAACGTTCACGAGCTGTCAGCTTTCCTTTCTCGTGTTGTTTAGCAACCCGTTTTTCTCCGCCCAGTTTCAGAATTTCTTCGCGTTTTTTCTTTAGTAACTCGATCTTTTCCGACACTTTCATCACTTTGTTTTCTGTTTCAATTATTCCCTAAATCTATTCTCAGCGACGAAAATACATGCTTCCTTTGGGAAAAGGGATGATTTTTGTTAATTATTGCCATTTATTAACGAAAAAATTCTTTAAACGAAGAGAAGAAGACTATGTGCTCAGCGTACGAGTGTTAATTAAAGTCTGTAATAAGCAGAAAATCAGTACATAGAGAAGTAGTGACAGCATTGGGGGAAATTATTCAATAGAGACAATATTCTTTAATAAATAGTTAACATTGCACTATTGCAAGCGTAAGTATCAGTAATACAACAATATAGCACGTATTTGGGAATAAAGGGCTTGAGCAGAAGGATTAAAAGTGGAAAAAAGAAAGGATTTCTTCCATCCGGATGATGTGGAAAAGGAAACGACAAAGAGCCCCGTTCCGAACAAAGAAGCTCAGACCAGGTGTGTTGTTTTCCTGTCCAGGGGAATCAAATGCGTAAAAATGTTTTTAGGGTATTGAATTTTTGAAATGTAATCACTTAAAAGAGTTTCGACACCTTTTCTTTCACTTCTTCTCCATCAGGATTGATATCAAAAATGATTTCCGGTTTCAGGTAGAACAGGTTATTTTCCGCTTTAAATTTATCTTCACCACCACCGGTAATATTCAGCATAATTAAATCGTCTTTTTTTACTGTACCATTTTTTGCTGCTTTAATAAGTGTGGCGGTTGCAATTGCCGATGCCGGGTGAATGTCGTTTCCCTCTGTTTCGAGGAATAATTTTCCCGCTTCGGCAGCCTCGTGGTTTGTTGCCAGAAGAACATCACCTCCGGCATCTTTCATGGCATCGTATAATCCACCTGCGATGGGGTAGGGAGGTTTTCGATTTGAAAGTACTTTGGCAACAATTTCTTCCACTTGTTCCCTGGCCAAATCATCGTCCAGTGGCAGCATCGCTCGTGAATCGGCTTTCCATGCATCGTGGATTGGGGTGAATGGTGCATTTTGGGAGACCATTAGTTTCATTTTGTGTGATCCAAAACGCCCGTCTTCAATTAAACGTAAATTGGCTTCCCAGGCGGCAATGGCACCTGTTCCGCTACCAATTGCCTGGAAATAATAGTCAGGAATCCGTCCGATTGTGGTAGTTGCCGAAAGCATTGTTGTTGCCATTCCATCACGGCGTGCGACGTTTTTGGCACCACCTTCAGCAACAAAACCATCCATGGATGCCACGATGTTTGACAGGTGTATGGCGTCGAAATAATCGCTTCCTGATTTACTGCAAATGAGTTTCACGCAGTCGTTCAGTGGTGCATCGAACCACAGGGCATTAATGTTGTCTTCAGGTACACAAATCAGCAGCGGAATATGGTTTTCGGAACACACTTTGGCAAAAGCACGAGAGGTGTTTCCGGCAGAGGCAACCACGAGTACTTCTTTCATGTCAGGCGACATACGGCCGCAAACCGAATAGGCCTCTGTTTCTTTAAACGAACCGGTTTGCATTTTTGTGCCTTTTTCGGGCCAGTAGCCACTAAAGGTTATCCAAAGATTTTCCAATCCAAGTTCTTTTGCCAATCCCTGGCTCTTGTAGGTAGCCGGTGCCGACGAACCCTCTAGGGTACGGCTAATTGGCAACCAGTCGGCGAACTTGTACAAGCCACACGAATCGCTTTTCACCTCAATCTGTTTCTTCTGGTAAATGGCACGGATTAGACTTGGTTCAATGGCAGCGGGCTCATCCAGCAGCCAGCCCTCATCTTCAAATTCATTGCCGGTTTTGAACGATTTTAAAATATATAAAGTGGGTGAAAAATCATTACTCATTGCTTGTTTGCTTTTTTTTGAATGACAAATGTAGAAAATGAGACGGGAAAATAAATGAGAAGCTTGAAAAAACAAGCTTTGTACCTCAAAAATTTACAAATTCAAAACCGGAGAACAAAAATTCATATTTACCGGAGATGCTACTTTATCAATCTACCGGGAGATGCATTCCCGAATAAACACTCTGGTTTTTGCCAGCAGGAGGAAACCTTCACTATTATTTGGATTGAATAAATATTGGCCCTTATTCTTTTAAAAATGAATTGGATACACTTACTTTAGTTGTGGAATAAAAATCTTAATCATTAGCAATGAATTGGAAAAAGTTAGCCATCACTACTTTCCGTATGGCCATAGGTTGGCATTTTTTATACGAAGGGGCAGCAAAACTGGCCGCCGGAAACTGGAGTGCTGCGGGATATCTTTCAAGTTCAACCGGGCCCTTCTCCTATTTTTATCAATGGTTAGGAGACCCGGAGGGCATGATAAATATTGTTGATCCGCTGAACATTGCCGCTTTACTATTAATAGGACTCGGGCTTTTCCTGGGTTTGGCTATTCGTATATCTTCCATTTCAGGAATTGTTCTGCTGATGTTGTATTATTTTGCACACCCACCCTTTGGTGGTTCGTTGCTAACCGGTACCGGGGGGAGCTTATATATTGTAAACAAGAACTTGCTTGAGGCACTGGCCTTATTGGTTTTAATGTTTCTAAAAGAAAAGGGATGGGGGTTTTATGCACTTCCGGTTTTTTCGAATAAGAAAACACAAAAATCATCGGAAGCATTGCAAGCCAACACTTCGCGTCGTGAGGTTTTAAAGAATTTGGCAGCTCTTCCTGCCCTGGGCGTTTTCGGATTTGGTGCTTTTCGTGAATCGCAAAAATTTGGCGTTGACACACTTTCGGGAGCGACGATAAAGATTGGAGGTACCGATATTAGCGAGTTAAAAGGAACCTTACCCAAGGGAAAAATTGGGGACCATGAAATTAGTCGTTTAGTGGCCGGCGGAAACCTCATTGGAGGCTGGGCACACTCGCGCGATTTGCGTTATGTGCCATCCTTGTTCAGAGCCTATAATACCGAGAAAAAGATTTTTGAAACACTGATGCTGGCAGAAGAAGCCGGGATAAATACCATAAATATTGGTTTCCCGACCAATGCAACCATGCAGAAATATAAAAGGCTGACCGGCAGTAAGATTAAGGTGATTACACAGGTGCACCCGGATGTGAAAAAAAACGATTACCTGGTGAATATCGACCGGGCAATTGATTTTGGGGTGGATATCATCCAGGTGCAGGGCAACCACTGCGACTGGATGGTGCGCGACAAGCGGATAGACAAAATTGACCTGATGCTCAGCCACATTCGAAAGCAGGGTTATACGGCAGGACTGGCATCGCACACTGTTGATTCCTTAATTGCCTGTGAAGAACTGGGAATTATTCCTGACTACTACATGAAAACCATGCACCATGATAATTATTGGTCGGCACATCCGCGTGAGAATCGAGTGCCCTTTGAGGTGGATGGGAAACGTTCGCCCGACCACAATAAATTTCACGATAATTGTTTTTGTTTGTTCCCCGATAAAACGGTTGAGTTTGTTGAGCGTGCCACCGTTCCGGTAATGGGATTTAAGGTGCTGGCGGCAGGTGCCATTGCCCCGGAGGACGGCTTTAACTGGGCCTTTAAAAATGGTGCCGATTTTATCTGTGTGGGTATGTTCGACTTCCAGGTCGTACATGATGTAAATGTTACCATCGATACGATTAACAATTTACAGGGACGGACACGTGAGTGGTATGGGTAAAATTTGACTTGCCTGCCATGATTCCCTGTATAATTACCGAAAGTCATAATTGAGTCAGAGTTCTGTGTTAAATTCAGCAAAACTAATTTAACGCTGAGTCGATGACCAATAACGGGTTCTCATCATTCCAGTTTGTGGCAAAGAAGCAGTCGGATCGGTGATTGCAATACGGATTTAGCTATAAAAACACCCGGAAACAAAGCATTAACTTTGTCACCGGGTGCATATAAACCAAATTGATCGTTTTTTTCTATCTGAATCCGCGTTTGGAAACTTTATTGAAACGACGGTTCATTTTGTGTTCACCATTAACAAATATTTCCATTACATAACGCCCTTCCTTCAAATGCTGTAGATCCAGTCCTGTCTGGGAATCTTTTACCTTGGTGAATTCATGTGTTTCGATGTATTCGCCATCTTTTGTAATGCGTACTTTTAAAGTTGAAGCTTTATTTGTGGTGGTGTAAATGGTGGCATAATCTGCTACCATTCGGGGGTAAATATTTACCGATAGTATAGCCGCAGTGGTATCTACTTTAAAATCATCGTCGGTTCTGAACGCAAAAAACTGACCATTTCCATTATCGCTTTCAAACAACTTAATCAGGTTTCCATTTGTATCTTTCAGGCGCAGTCGGCCATAACCCGCGCGTGCCATGAACCAAAATTCCAGGCCTTCACCGGCCGTGTCAACCAGGTTTAAAAAGTAGTTTCCTTCTGCCAACTCCAAAGTATCGATATATGTTGTTGCCGAATCGAGCATTTCCGGTGTTTTGGCGTAAACCGTATCATAGTTGCTGTTTACAATGTGTATCCAGTTGTCCTTGGGTTTATTGTTGGTCATAAATTCAAGCACAAATGTGGAAGGGATAGTTGGTATGCTTTCAAACTCCACTTCCATTCCATTGTCCCCATCCCATTCGTCTTCTTTGCCGTTTGGCTCTTCAAGAATTACGGAAAAATTGTTTACGCCTTCTTGCATGTCAATCTCTCCCGGCAGGGTGATTAATGCGGCCTCATAAAAACCGAGATTGCCCTTCCATTTAAAAGTTTTTTCCCCGAAGCCAACTGTTTTGTATACGATCTTTAATTTTTTGAGATCGTTATCACCCAGGTTTCTGATTTTTATAATGGGGCTAAATCCTGATGGATTAAATCGATTGTAATTGTCTTTTTTGTTGGGCGCAATAATTTCTTCAATGGCCACATCATTCTTTGCATTTGCTTTGGCAAACTGAAAGAAATACGAGGTGATTTGTTCCTTGGGTTGATTTTTATCGTTGGCCGTAAAGGGCTCCATATCCAAATCAAGCTTGTGTGTCGATTTAGTAAGAGGAATGTCAATAATGTCAGGAACCTGCAAATCACCAGGGCACCAGTAGGCACGGTCGAAGATCCAGGTTCCACCCTGCGGGTACAGTGGGTTGTTTCCACAGTCTTTCCACATATCGCGATGGTCAACTACTTCTCCATCGAAAACCAGTTCGCGCCAACGGCTGCAGAATTCGCTGCAACCGCTTGGGCGGTCCATGCCGTGTCCTGTGTGCTGAATGCGAAAACGACCAAAGGATGCATTTTCTGAACGTGTGATTTGGCGTTCTGCCAGTTGTTCTTCAATGGCTTGTTCGGGATCGCCATAGCGGAAACCACCGTCCCACATTTTTTCAACCGAAATAAAATCAGCTACCTGGGGTCCAAAGGTAATGTCAAAATCGAGGCTTAGATCCCAGCCCAGGTCAGGCGATTCGTAACCCGAGTGAAGGTATTCAATTTCGACACTATCACGTAAGAAGGCCTGGAAATCAGTCACATCAATGCTCCAGGTGTATTTCCAGCCTTCTTTGAAATTACTTCCGTAAGGGGTTAGCATCCGGCCTATTTCAAAGTTGATGTTTTCGCCATTTACTCCACCTTTGCGAAGAATTCTTACGCGGTCCATATAATCCCAGTGGGCAATGGCACGATCGGCCGGGTAAGCCAGCGTAAGGTTCATCACGATGCGGCGTACCTCTTTGTTTTCTGTGGGAAATACTCCCCACTGTTTAAAGCTTTTTACACCTTTGGAGGGATCAGTGTTTATCAATAATTTGTTGTGGGTTTCGACCTTTGTGGTTTGCGCCATTGTTGCGGTTACCGCAAGCATAAGCAGTATTCCTATAAATAATTGTCTCATCGTTTGTAAACTGAATTAGTTATTCAAAACCAGTTGAACATCATGTGTGTCTCCGGCTCCTGTTGCAATTGTATATTCCTTATTGATCTTGTTTTCGGGATTGCTGACCACAAATTTATAGGCTGTTTCTTTTTTTAGTTTGAATTGGAGGAACTGGTTCATGTCGTCAGTTTTGCGTGGAGAATAACCAAAATTCAGGGTTTTTTCTCCATCTAAAACATCCACCCGGCAACTTAATCGGGATTCACTTTTCGAGGTGTTGGCATCCTTAAATATCACAACGTTTACCAGTACCTCATCTTCGGCAAGTTTGCTGTTTTTTATGGATTCCTGGTATAAATCCATATAACGCTGTGTTACATTGTGTCCCCAGATGTAAGTTTCTTTCTTCTCTGAATTTTCTGCCCTGGCTTTCATTTGTTCAAACCGGGGGCGTACATTTTCCGGCAGTTTATTTACATCAATTACGTTCATGATACTACCGTCGGGCGCCGCATAATAAGGCATTCCGGTAGGTTTGTACGATGCTGCATAAACCCAGTGAAGCATATTTTGAGGATCTGATTTCCCGGCATCGGCCAGGAACCACGACTTATTTAAAGTGTCGGGATAATATTCAATAAAATGCCATTCGTTTTCAAGCAAAACCTCGCTCCAGGTGTGGTTGCCACGGTAATTGGTCCACATGGCAGTTCCGGCCAGGCGCGATGGAATTCCAACAGCACGGTAGGCATCGGTAAGCAAAATCGACAAACCCGTACAGGTGGCCATATTTTCTTTCATGGCTTGTAGTGGGCTAATGTCTACCCTCGAACGTTTGGTGTTGTATTCTACATTTACCTCGTCTTTAATGTTGCGGGCAATTTCCATAAGTGCATCCACCATATTTTCCTTGTCTTCGGCGTATTTTGCAAAACGTTCGTAGAAATCTTTACGCCATGCGTCGCGGTTTTCCGAAATATTTGCATAGGGCAGAACTTCGTTAAAAAATACCGAATCGGGGAGGGTGGCACACCAGGCATATTTCTCGCGGGCTTTGTAGGCATAGTCTGAATTCTCAAGCAGAAAATCAGCGCTAAGTGTTGTGAGGTCGCGCTCGGGCATGTAGCTGATAATAAAAGCCATTCCTTCTTTTTGCGCCTTAGGAGCTTCGGAAAGTGCTTTTTGCAATTCAGGTATATTTTCACCGGCCTTGCTGAATGCAGTGTCCAATAGGCTATGGTAAGTTTTTGGAACTCCGGGGTATTTCGATTGACATCCCCAAACCAGGGTGATGAGGAATACTAAAGCAACTAATTTGTTCATTTTTGCGGTTATTAAAAAAATTTAATAATTGGACAAAACTAGTGAAAAAGATTTGTTTAAGCTTGTTTTTATTTCCGATTTTCGACCAGAGAAATTTTCTATTTAACTCAGCTTATTTAAGTGCAAGGTTTTGTTTTAACACAGTTTTGGCATGGAACAGACTTCTGCCCTGGTAGTAAAACGTTGTTCGACTGAACAATTTTGCCATAGAATGCTTATATTGTTTAGTTTAATCTAAATCAAGAATCATGAAATCATCAATCCAATTTATTCAACAACTGGTTTTGTTCTCAGTTCTCTCAATATTCTTTTTTAGTGCGAATGCTCAAGATGGGGCAACGCTTTATGGCAGAAATTGTGCAACATGCCACGGAGCCAATTTAACGGGAGGAAATGCAGGAAGTTTAGTCGACGGTGTTTGGCAATTTGGTGCCGAAGATGGTTACGTTTTCAGAAACATAAAATTTGGGATTGCACATTTGGGAATGCCTTCGTACCAAGCCATGTTAAAGGACGACGAAATTAGGTCGATTATGAGTTATATCCGCGAATCGGAAAAGAAGGCGGGAGCTGAAAAACCACCTTTAGCAAAAGAATTGGAAACGCTCGATTACCAGGTGAATGTTGAGATTTTTGCTGAAGGACTTGAAATTCCGTGGGCCATCGATTTTATTGATGAAAATACAGCTTTGATTACTGAGCGTCCCGGGCGACTACGTGTGGTAGTAAATGGACAAATGCTGGATGAACCGGTAAAAAATATACCAAAGGTTTTACACGAAGGGCAGGGTGGTTTATTGGATGTAGCCATCGATCCGGATTACGATGAAAATGGATGGATCTATTTGGCTTACAGTCACGAAATTGAAAATACCACAGGTGAAAACAGGGCTCCGGCCATGACACGAATTGTGCGTGGTAAAATAGAGAATAACAGTTGGACAAACCAGGAAGTGTTGTTTGAAGCACCGCATGAAACGTATCGCACTACTCGTCATCACTACGGGTGTCGAATTGTTTTTGATCCCTGGGGATATCTTTATTTTGCAATCGGAGATCGCGGTGCCGGTTACCAGGCGCAGGATTTTACATTGCCAAATGGGAAAACGCATCGTATTCATAAAGATGGAAGTATACCGAAAGATAATCCCTGGGTGGTGGAAGAAAATTCCATTCCATCGCTTTTTTCATTGGGAAATCGTAATATCCAGGGAATGGCCATTCATCCTGAAACCGGGCAGCTGTGGGTAACCGAGCACGGTCCTATGGGAGGTGATGAACTGAACCGGATTGAATGGGGTAAAAATTATGGTTGGGAAACCATAACCTACGGAACAAATTACAATGGGACCATTATTACCGAGGAAAAGCATAAACCGGGAATGGAACAACCAAATTTTTACTGGCGGCCTTCGATCGCCGTTTGCGGGCTCGATTTTTATCGTGGCGATTTGTTTAAAAAATGGAAGAACAAATTGATGGTGGGTGCTTTAAAATACGAAGAAGTTCGTTTGTTACAGATAGAAAACGACCGCGTGGTGCACGAGGAAGTTATTGTGAAAGGACAGGGACGAGTTCGGGATGTTTCCACCGGACCCGATGGAGCCATTTACGTGGTGCTGAATAAACCGGATACGGTTTTACGACTAACACCAAAGGAGTGAGGTGGCTTAAAGAATGATTTGTGAGAAAAAATGCCATCCTTTTGGGAGATAAATCCTAAGGATGGCATTTTTTATGGGATTGGCGGTTTGTAACCGCCTTTTTCTGCGAATGCAATCCGCATCTTAGGTTATTGTAAAACAAATTTTACGGTAACAGCAACGGTTTGTCCTTTAAATTTATCAATGTTAATCCTGGGCATCATATTAACAACCCGCTCAGCCTCTTTGGAAAAAGCTTTCGAGAGGTCTTCAAATTTATTGGCAACAAAAACTTCCTCAGGTTTTGCTTTATAGGCAACTACAACTACTTCGTCGAGAAAGGTTTCGTTTCCGGTACTTTTTTCCACAATGCCGGCGATATCTCCATCGGAATTCACTTTCACAAAAAGTTGAGCAATGCCTTCTTTGTTATTGTCGCGGGCTTTCCTGGGGTACTTGATATTTTTTGCAATAAAATTTCTAACATCGATCATAGTGTTAAGCTGATAGTTTTTAGTGTTGATTATAATAACACCGTCTTTTGCTTTTTCGCCATAAATGGTCATAGCCTGTTCATCTTTAAGAACCGTAATCGACTGAATATCGTTGGGATCAATATCGTTTATATTTCCGTCGAGTTTCTCTCCGTCGACAATAAGTAATGGGGATTTACCATCCAGCGAAATCTTATTTTTCGTAGTGATAATAATGGCGCCGTCTTTTGCTTTTTCACCAAAGAGCCGGGTAGCCGATTCGTTTTTTAATACGTCGACCGATTCGATGCTGTTTTCATCAAAGTCACTCATGTCTCCATCATGAACTTTCCCATCTACAATCACCAGGGCTTTGCCCAGTTTTACTTGTGCTGCTTTTTTGGTTGTGATGAGGATCACTCCGTTTTTGCCTTTATCTCCGTAAAGGATGGTGGCGTTTTTGCCTTTAAGCACGGACATGGATTCAATGTCATCATTATTCACTTTCCCGATACTTTCACATTCCTTTCCGTCGACCACAAACAGGGGTGCATGGGCATCATCGGTTGACAGATTGATTTTTACGAGCTCATCACCGGCTTTCTTTTGTGAACGAGACATAATTGCACCCATTGGTTCACCGTTCATAAAAGCACCTTCTGCAGTTTGGACCAGTTTTACATCAATCGTAGTTTTTCCCTTTATTTCAACTTCCGTTTTTTCATAGCCCGTCATGGCAAAAATAAGTGTATTGTTTTCGTCGGTTTCGATTATATAATCTCCCGACATATCGCTAATGGTGCCAATTGTTGTGCCTTTTACCAAGACTGCAGCAGCCGAAATGGGCTCTCCTTTTTCGTTGGTAACTTTGCCTTTCACTTTGATCTCTTTTATGGAAGTATTCGAATATATTTTGACCTTCGGGTTTCCGGTTTTTAAGTCCATTACCGTTGCATGTTCTGCCACTTCGCCATATTTTTCAGTGGCATGTTCATTACTTAAAACGGTAGCCGACTCGATACTGAAATTGTCAATTTTTTTAGCCTCTTCATCGCTTAAAATTTTGCCATCAACAGCAAGAAGTGTTTTTTCATTCTCCAGGGCTTTCTGCTCTTTTATTTCTTCCGATATTTTCCTGTCAAACTCAGGATTTGTGCCTGGAATGTAACTTGTAGTTTTAATGTAAAGAGTTGGATTTTCGGCCTCTAATTGAAATAAAGTGGAAAGTGGAATTATTTCCAATGCTTCGCAGATCTTTCCGCTGTCAAAGTTCCTGTCAAAGTTAAATTGAGCTAAAGCAGGTTGATTTGTAGGCACGACTTTACCGTCCACAACAATGGTGAAATGTTTTTCTGCCTGAACGATCTCGGTTTTCACCTCTTTGTTCGACAAGCCCATTACCAAAACAGCAAGAAGTGGAAGAACGACCAATTGTTTGAGCAGGGCATACTTGTTTTTTGTTTTCTTTTTCATCATAATAATGCGATTTTTAAGTTGAGAGCCGTTAAGCGCAGTTAAAAAGGGAGCCACTCCTTTTTTATGCGCCAGGCCAACCATGGCCAGTTGGTAAGCCTCGGCGTTATTGTTTTTAGTTATTTGGTCATCGGTTTTAAATTCCAGATTGTTTCTTATGGCATCTTTGATCAACCATGCAAAAGGGTTGAACCACTGCAAAAGGAACAGGATCTCGGCAAAAAGAATGTCGAGTGTATGTTTTTCGTCAACATGAATTTTTTCGTGGCTTACGATCACTTCAAGGTTGGGATTATCCAGCGTTTTTTCGGAAAGAACAATTTTATTGAAAAAGGAAAAAGGGTGGACATCTTTTGATGTAACGTTTACCGTGGCATTAAAGAGTTCCTTTAAACGGCTAAAACGAATAATGCTTATGGCTTTGAGGTGTCCGAACAGCAAGTGAAGCGCAAAACCCAGAATTCCCACAAGGTAAATGGCAAATCCATAATGAAACCATTGATATACGAACTCAGGCTGTGCGATTTCAGTGGCTTCGGGCAGGTAGGCAAAACTATCGGTGTTAAGCACCTGAACAGGTTGAATGTATTTAACCCTTGTAAAAGTTATTTGTGGAATAAGAAAACTTAGCGCCAGCGAGACCGGCAAATAAATGCGGTTAAAAACGAATTGTTTCTGGTGCTGGAAAAGTGCCAGGTAAAGCAGGTAAAAAGTTCCTGCCGCCAGTGCCGCTTTGCCAATGTAAATTAGAAAGTTTTCCATTACTTTTGGTCTTTAATTAGTCTTACCAGTTCATCGATTTCTTCTTCCGATAAACCTTTTTCTTTTACAAAAAATGCTACAGCACTTTTGTAGGAGTCATCGAAATAGTCGCTTACCACCTGGTTCATAAATGAGCGGCGGTATTCTTCTTTCGAAATCAGCGGAAAATATTGGTAAGTGTTTCCGTACTGGTTAAATCCGATAATGCCTTTGTCCTGCAACAAGCGTACCAACGACGAAATGGTATTGTAATGAGGTTTCGGATCGGGGTATTCTTCCACTATATCTTTCACAAAAGCTTTTTCCTGTCGCCAGAGGATCTTCATTAATTCCTCTTCTTTTCTTGTTAGTTTTTTCATCTTACAGACCTTTTTATTACGCCATTCTGAACCGGTTTCAGTATCATCTTCCTATGCCGGATTGAATTTGGCTTGACAATACATTACCAGTAACGACAACAAACATACAACTGTTTTTTCAGTTTAGCAACTGAAAAAACAGTTAAAGACCTGGAAGACCAGTTGAAAAATTCCGTAAATACAATCTAAGTATCACATATACAGAATGATACAGGGATTATAAAAAATGATAAAAGTTGGGAGTTAGAATTCGGCTCCTTCCATATTCATTCCACCACCACCCCTGTTGCTATTTCGCTCTTCTTTAAAGTTGTTTATTCTATAACTCAAGGTTAGCATAACAACACGTGGTTCGCGCTGGAATCGAAAACTATTGTAAAAAGAGGTATTGTACGATATTCCTTCATATTTTGCTGTGCCAAATGGATCGCGGAAACTAAGTGTAGCCGATAGTTTTTTATCCAGAAACTCCTGTCGATACGCAAAACTGGAGAAGAACATGGTCTTTGATTCTCCCTGCGCTCTTACTGAAGGTCCTCTAAGAAAGGCAGTTGCCTGGAAGCGTGAGTTCTCTCCCAGTTTAAAGGTTGTATTCATTCTTCCACCCCAGTTTGTACTTTCTCGGTCAATTGATTTGCCATCAATTTCGCCCGTAATTTGGTAATGAAATATGTCGGTGCTTGCGTTTAAGATCAACCATTTTTTATAAGCAAAGTTGGCGGTTATTTCAATCCCTGTAGCGTAGTCTTTATCAAAATTATCGGTGTAATAGTAGAACACGCCATCCTCTCCCTGTTCAGTTCTTCTATCTATTTTATTGTTGCTGATTCGTCGAAATAAATCGGCCGAAACAAAAGACCTGCTTTCACCCAATCGTTTTAGCATACCAATTTCGTAGGAGTTGGTATATTCGGGTTTTAGATCCGGATTTCCGAAACGAATTGCATACCGGTTGTAATAACTTGCTGTTGGATCCAAATCGCGCCCGCTGGGGCGGTTAATTCGCCGACTGTAACTCGAGGTGATATCTGTTTTTTCGCTTAGTGGATAAGAGATATGAGCCGTTGGAAATAAATCGAAGCGGTTTAATGTGGAGGCTTCTTCTGCTTTCGTATTTTTAATTTCTCTCAGTGTCAATTCACCTCGTATGCCACCCATGTATTCCAGCTTACCCAGTTTATTGCTGAATGTTGAATACAGGGCATGAATATGGCGTTTAAAATTTGTGGTACTGGAATATTCGTTGTTGACTATCCATTCACTACTTTGTTGTTCGTAATCGCGAAAATCGAGTTCTTCATTTTCATTTTCCATACGACTTTGTAATCCTGCTTCAAATTGGCCCTTCTCACTAAACGGATTGGTATAATCAAGTTTAAACCGAAATTCCTGTTCATCTTCCTTTTCCACGGTAGAAACCCTGGAAAGGTATTCGCTCCCCGGTTTAAAATCTGCATTTGCAAGAAGTTCGCCTTCAATTTCCTGATCAGTCCCCTTTTCATCGGAGAAAAAGGCTGAGGCTTCCAGCCGATGCCCTTCATCATTAAATTTATGCTGAAAGTTCATATTCAGGGAATAAAAGTCGTTCTCTCTGTCCGAGACCTCTTCAGTTACTGAATACACATGTTTTGAGGCAGGCAAGGTGTAGTTTTCCATTTTTCCGCCCCCATCATTGGAACGTTTTGAATTTCCAACTTCTCCCGAAAAGGTTAAAGTAGAATTGTCGCTAAGGTAAAAATCACTTCCTCCTTTTATGTTATGCCCTGTTCTTGTGTCATCGCGCGAGCTTTCCATCTGTAAATATTCGGTAGTATCGTTCCCATATATTTCTCTTTCCGAAAACATGTTCCCATAATTTGTTTCGTCGCGCCAATCGGCACCAAAAAACAAATTAACTTTCTCGAATCGGTAATTCAGCATAAAATCACCCTTGTATTTATCACCCTTTCCGATACTTGTATTTATAATCCCATTTAATCCCTTAATGGAATTCTTTTTCATGACCAGATTTATAATTCCTGCGGTACCATCTGGTTCGTACTTAGCCGATGGATTGGTAATAATCTCAATGTTCTCGATGGCGGAGGAGGGAATTTGGCGCAAAGCATCGCTTCCGCTTAAAACGCTGGGTCGTCCATCGATTAAAACCGTAAAATTGCCCGAGCCGCGCAAAGAAACATTTCCTTCGATATCGACCTGCACTGAAGGTGTATTTTCGAGCACATCAACCGCAGTACCGCCAATGGCGCTTATTACCTGGCTTACATTTACAATCTTTTTGTCTAGTTTATATTCGATGGCAGCTTTGTCGGCAACCACATCTATTGCACCCAGTGCAACGG
Organism: Draconibacterium sp.; assembly: GCA_041546215.1. Lineage (GTDB taxonomy): Bacteria > Bacteroidota > Bacteroidia > Bacteroidales > Prolixibacteraceae > Draconibacterium. The sequence continues at coordinate 17,934 of JBFEWU010000043.1, forward strand.
TAGCCGGCTGCAAGGTAATTATACCCAGATTGGCGATTCGGGTTTGGCGATCCAGTGTAATTGAATCCTTTATCGATTTATCGAATCCAATAAAATTAGCTTCCACAAAATATTCACCATAACCCACATCCGGTATATCAAACTCTCCTTTTTCATTGGTAATTCCGCCGGTGATGAGTGTTGAGTCTGCTCGCTTGAAGATGGCAATATTGGCAAATTCCATGGGTGATTTCGTTTTCTGATCAAGCACAAGGCCCTGGATTTTTCCCTTCCCATCATCGTCATTCGGTGGTTTTGAGGTGCCTTCAATATTTGCAAATCCCATCGAACTTAGTAGCATTAAGCCTATTAGTACAAGATATTTCATATTCTTCTGAGTATTCTTTTTTGTTTTCATTTTGCTTTACGTTATATTAAGACTATTTAGTGTTTAATTAGTTTAAGCGAAAGTTGTTAACGTGGTGTTAAAGGTTGATAAGGGTAGAGATGGGTGTATTGGTGGATCAGAATTATTGAATAATAGCGGTTGTTTTTATTTTATTTTAGAATTGCTTGACTTATTTTTGTGAGGCATCATCCTAAAAATCCTAAAAATTATGAATGAACAAATTACGCAGCCGCAGGCACCTCCACCAAACTATCTGGTTTTTGCTATTTTGGTAACTATCTTTTGTTGTCAGATTCTTGGAATTGTTTCGATCGTTTATGCCGCCCAGGTAAACGCCAAATGGCACGCAGGAGATTTTGAGGGCGCATTAATGGCCAGTAAAAATGCCAAATTGTGGGCATGGATTGGTTTTGCGAGTGCGTTTGCCATAGTTATTATTGTGAGCATTTTGTCTGTTTTTGGTGTATTGGCAGGATTAACCCTGGGCGGGTTTGAATTTTAGCAAATAAAACGAACATGATCCGTCAGTTGAGGGGTAGTCATCCTTTGAAAAAAACAATAAACATGGGGCTGCTACTCCTTATTGTAGGCGTGGCAGTTCTTTTTTTTGTTTTGGATCCCTCGAAACACGAAATTTTTCCGCAATGTTTATTTCATTCCGTAACCGGAGGATACTGCCCGGGGTGCGGTTCGCAAAGGGCCTTACATAGCTTATTGCATTTCGACATTGCAGGTGTGATAAGTTATAATTTATTATTTCTTCCGGCTGCCTTTCTCGTTCTCTATCATTATTCGCATAAGCTTTTAAATGGTGCTTTTGGCTGGCATTTGCCCCATCTTTTTTACTTCAAAAATACACCATGGGTAATACTGGGTTTTGTCATCCTCTTTTGGATTGTACGTAATCTGCCGTGGTATCCTTTTACCATGCTGGCTCCCGGTTAATCACCTTTATAATTTAACAATCACCGGCTTGCTAAGTGTGCTTTCATTGTTCAAACGATCCAACACCGATACGCGAACTTCGTATTTCTTTTTGCTCCTGTTGAATTTTTGGAGTTTAAGCTTATTTAACCTGGTGATTTCATAAATCTGCCTGCCGTCTTCAGCATTTAATTTTTCA
>JBFEWU010000324.1:0-5350 GCA_041546215.1 Draconibacterium sp.
GACAGTTTCTTTTCCCAGGGAAAAGTAACTGTCCCCTTATGGCATTAGGGAAAGGAACTGTCCCTATCGGTTCAATAGTCTAAACTTCTCCCATTTGGTCTCGGACTTAAAATTGGTTACTTCGGTCAACTAAACGATGCATTATCGGTTTCTGCTTCGTATCAACCAAAAATAAACATGAGCGAATTTGACGATTACAAAGGTCTGTTTGCCGAACAAGGCGACTTTGATATCCCGTCAAATTTCACAGTGGGTGTAGCATATAAGCTAACTGAAAAACTGGCTATTATGGCCGACTACAAAAGGATTAACTATACTGATGTAGCTTCTGTTTCCAATCCGATGGATCCAATGGCATTGGCTCCTGCATTCCCGAATCCTGACGGAAGTTTCACACCAAATCCTAATCAGGTACCACTTGGATCAGATGATGGATCCGGTTTTGGATGGGAAGATATTAATGTTTATAAAATTGGTCTTGAAGCCAATAATAATTCAGGCTGGACTTTCCGCGGTGGATTCTCTCATGCTGATCAACCAGTACCCGAGTCGGAAGTGATTTTTAATATTTTGGCTCCCGGTGTTATTGAAAACCACATTACCCTTGGATGTTCAAAACAATTGGGGAATTCGGGATCTGCATTTCACATTGCCATGGTTTATGCACTTCCTGCTTCAGTAAAAGGATACAATCCTATGGATTTCGATCCTCAGCAAGCCATGCAGGGAAACATGGTTCCTAACCAGATGATTGAACTTGAAATGAATCAATTTGAGTTGGAATTGGCATTCACCTTTTAAGCAAGGTATGCTCCGACAATTGTTGAAATAAGCTAGTAATTCAAGGCCTGGGCAAATGCCCGGGCTTTTTTGTGAATATATTTTTGAACAGTTCCGTGAATAAACTGTATTGATTATATTGTCACAAAAATATACTCAGTTAATATGAAGATAATCTCGTGGAATGTAAACGGAATACGTGCCGTTGCCAAAAAGAATTTTTTTGAAGATTTTAAATCGATAAATGCCGATATTTTCTGTATCCAGGAAACCAAGGCTCAGGATGATCAGGTAGCTGAAACACTGGCTTGCATTGATAGCTATCATATTTATTCCAATTCAGCTGAAAAAAAAGGATACTCCGGTACTGCAATCCTCTCTAAAGCTAAACCACTACAGGTTTCACGTGATATTGGCATTGCCGAACACGATGCTGAGGGACGTGTATTATGCCTCGAATACGACCCGTTTTTCATGGTTAATGTGTATGTACCAAACTCCGGAAACGAATTAAAAAGACTGGATTACCGGCAGGATTGGGACAAATCGTTTTTTAACTATTTAAAAAATCTTGAAAAAACGAAACCGGTAATTGTGTGTGGCGATTTCAATGTGGCGCATAAAGCCATTGATTTAGCACGTCCAAAACCCAATTACAACAAATCGGCAGGTTTTATGCAGGAGGAAATTGATGGGATGGATCGTTACAGGCAAGGCGGATTCATTGATACTTTCCGTCACTTTTATCCCAATGAAACCGGCAAATATTCGTGGTGGAGTTACCGCGCTGGAGCACGTGGCAAGAATGTAGGCTGGAGAATCGATTATTTTTTGGTGAGCGAATCTTTCCTTCCTAAACTTCATGAAGCAACCATTTTAAATGACGTAATGGGCTCCGATCATTGTCCGGTTGGCATTGAACTAAAGTAAGAAACTGCCGGCCTCCAGCTAAAAATGGGATTCGATACCCTCGAATCCCATTTTTAATAGCGGAACCAACAATGATCTATTTCAACTTTTCAGCAATCTCCAGCAAGCGGGTTTTGGATTCCGTATCATTCGGCCTCAATTCCAATGCTTTTTTGTACCAGAACCTGGCAACAATATAATCTCCTGATTCAAAAGCCATATTTCCACTTGCCTTGTAATTACTAAACAATTGCTCCGACTGCCCTGCCACACGCTCAGCAACACGTTTTTGAATTTCCGTCAACTGATCTTTTGGGTATTGCTCATCCTTTTGCCCCAGGGCCTGGTTATACCAGCCACGGGCAACTGCCAGTTCATTTTCACGGAAATTGTCATCTCCCAAATCAATAAACCGTTGGTATTCCCGGTCGCGCTGACTCAGCATCATACTACTTAAAATACGGTTGATTTCATCAATTCGCTCCGGAGGGTAACTTTCTTCCGGCTTTAAATCACGGGCCTTAAAATACCAGGCACGTGAAACGTTATATTGTTTGTCCTCGAAAAAAGCATCGGCTTTCAGAATAAGCTGATCGTAGAGTGCATTCAGGCCCGATTCTGCCAAAATTTTCTGTTCATCCAGCTCTTCTTTCATTTTTGTTAAATCTGCCCGGCGATTTTCCAAATCTTCGGTGGCGGCTTGCTCTGCCAGAATTTGTTGTTGTTCCTGGTTCAGAATATCATCAATTTTCAATATCTGGGATCGTGGATATTGTTCATCAGGTTTCACTCCCAAAGCAATTTCGTACTGCAACCTTGAATCGGTGTATTTTTGTGTGCGAAACATTCCGTCGGCAGCTACAATAATAGTTCTGTATTTTTCATTCTGAGCCTGCTGAGCCAAGATCTCATCAATTTCGATAAGCTTGTCTTTCGGATAATTTTCCCCGGGTTTCAGATCCGATGCCTTTTGATAATTGTCTTTTGCCGAAGTATAATTTTTAGCACCAAAATGTCGATCGGCCTGCAGTATCTGATTGGCGTAGTTTCTGTCCAATTCAGCCTGTGCAGCATCAGCAGCTTCCAGTTCCCTGATAATTCCGTCAATTTCAGTAATTTTTTGCGAAGGATTAATTTCTTCCGGTTTAAGCGTCTGAGCGGTTTGGTATTCCTTCCTTGCATTCTCATAATCCTTTTCATCGAAAAGCTTATCAGCTCGCGCAAGGGCATCGGCATAGTTCTTATCCTTTTCAGCCTGGATCGCTGCAAGACGGGCAGTTTCAGCAGCAGCAGCTTCGGCGGCCAGACGGGCTCTTTCTTCACGGATGGAATCTATTTTTGTGATCTGCTCATCGGGATAGCTTTCATCGGCTTTGGCAGCTTTGGCTTCGTTGTAGGCTACTATGGCTTCATCCCAGCCTTCACGGCGGTATTCCTGGTCGCCACGTGCAACGGCTTCTTCGTAAGCCTTTTGTGCCGCCGATAGTTGGGCCAGCAACGTTCCTATTTCATCCATGCGTTCCTGCGGGTAGGCTTCCTCAGGCTTTACATCCATGGCCACACGGTATTCGTTGCGTGAACCTTCGTAGTCCTTTTCATCGAAAAGCTTATCAGCTCGCGCAAGGGCATCGGCATAGTTCTTATCCTTTTCAGCCTGGATCGCTGCGAGACGGGCAGCTTCAGCAGCAGCGGCTTCGGCGGTCAAACGGGCCTCTTCTTCAAGCAAACCATCAATTCTATCCATCATTTGCTGGGGATAGTTTTCTCCAGGTTTTATCCTTCCCGCATCGGCAAAGGCAGTTTTTGCATCATCATATCGCTTATCCCGGAAAAATCTATCTGCATTTTCAATGGCCTCTTGGTAGTCGCGGTTGGCTTTGGCCATGGCAGTCAAAGCTGCTGCAATATCCGCAAGCTTGTCTTTTGGATAACTTTCTTTTGGTTTAATCGACAAAGCCTCGTCGTATTTCCCTTTGGCATTTTCGTAATCATTTTGGGACAACAAAGCATCGGCCTGTTCAATGGCCATATTGTATTTTTCATCTACACTTTGTTGTGCCACAATATTATCAATGTTTGTTATTTGAGCTCGCGCATGCTTATCCTCTGAATTAATGGCGAGCGCCTTCTGGTATAATGCTTTTGCATTGGCATAACGTTGAGCCTCAAACTGCCTGTCGGCCTGCGTTACAAATTCAGCAAAACTCCTTTCGGCATAAATTATCTGGCTAATTTCATCAGCGCGTTTTTGTGCTCTTGGATCATTGGGATACAAGGCGAGTGCCTCTTCGTAGTTGGATAAGGCTTCCGGATAATCTTTCTTTTTATAAGCCCGATCAGCGGCAGCAATAAAATTATCGAAAGCCATTTGATCCAGGATCTCTTTCATTATCTCCCGCGTTTCAGTAATACGTCGCGTCGCTTTTATGTCCCCGGGACGGTAATCCAGTGCCTTTTCAAAAGCCGTTAGGGCGCGATCGTAAAACTGTTTCGAAAATTGTCTTTCACCTTCGCGAATGGCATCATCGTAGCTTTTTTGCTTTTCCTGATCTTTTGCCTGTGCTGCAATCAATCCGTTGATTTCAGTAATTTTTGTTTTCGGATATTGTTCGTTTGGTTTTATATCCAATGCCTGTTGAAACTGCCCTAAAGCCTCATTAAAAAGCAACTCTTTTATGGCTTTGTCGCCCTTAGCTATTAAATCCATATACTTGTCATCCAGCAGCTGGCGTTGTAACAATTCATCAATTCTTTTCAATTGTTCATTCACATACTGGTCGAAGGGTTTTATGGACAAAGCGCGGTCGTACGACATTTTAGCATCGCTATATTTTGTCTGATTTAAATAGGCATCACCCTCTTTGACCAGTGTATTGAACCTTTCGAGCATGGCCTTGTCGAGTTCTTCTGCAGCCATAATCAAGCCCAACAAATCATTTATCTCTGCAATCCGGTCTTTGGGAAAAGTCTCGTCAGGGAAAATTTTACTGGCCGCCTTATACCCGTCAAGAGCTGCTAAAAACTTCTCACTGCTGTATTCTTCACCGGCTTTTTCCAGTAACTGATTGTACTCTTTTCGCAATTCAGCCAGTTCTGCACGCGTTAACTTCGACATGTAATCGGCCCGTTTATCGGCAAGATTGGCCTGTGCAATGGCCTGATCAATCAATCGCCGAATCTGTGCATCGTTGTAATAAAGCTCAGAAACAAAATTATCGACACTGGGGCTGTAGAAAATCTTCAAGACTGTATTTTCCGAAAACGACTTGTCAATTCCTGGAATTTCGGTAAACAAATTTATATTTACAGGAAAGGGTGGAAATTTAGGGTCGGTGGCTAAAACTGCCCTGGGAACATCGGCTTCCACCACTATTTTTTGCTGAAAATTACCTTCACGCTGGAAGATCAGTTCGTATTTATGGTTGTAGTTCAGTTCAACTTTGTAACGTCCGCTGGCCGGAACACCATAATTATCCAATCGCCTTCCGTCCTGATACATTTGTATAATTGCTCCCTCGGGAGAACCTTCTTCAACCGAAATATCACCCTCAACAGTCAGCCCGTTACTACGTTGGGCATAACCCGGAATTGAACCAAAAACTGAAACTAAAACAATAAAAATCCCTATGTAAATCTCCTTCATAAATCAACTAAAATAAAA
>JBFEWU010000004.1:0-51093 GCA_041546215.1 Draconibacterium sp.
ATGAATATTAACCGCAGTGGCGCAAAGAATTATGATCATGTATTGAAGTTGCTTTGTGAAACTTTGTGTCTTCTTCGTGTTACTTTGTGTAATGAAGGATTTGGGATAGAAGGAGCAAAGAACCAGCACCCAGCAACCAGCACCCAGTAACCAGCACCCAGCACCCGGCAACCAAGACGGGAGGATATGAATATTAACCGCAGTGGCGCAAAGAATTATGATCATGTATTGAAGTTGCTTTGTGAAACTTTGTGTCTTCTTCGTGTTACTTTGTGTAATGAAGGATTTGGGATAGAAGGAGCAAAGAACCAGCAACCAGCACCCAGCAACCAGCAACAGCACCCAGCACCCAGTTCCAGATTTATCCGGACTAGCGTAAACAAAAAGGAAATGACACAGAGAGAGCCGCGACAAACCGAAGAAATATTTGATTAAATTTGCAGCGCTTTATGGGAGTAAAAATTGGAAATATAGAATTGGATGGGACCCCATTGTTTTTAGCTCCCATGGAAGATGTAACGTATAAGTCGTTCCGGTGGATGTGTAAAAAGTTTGGTGCCGATGTGATGTATACCGAGTTTGTTTCTTCGGAAGCGCTTGTTCGCGACATCGAAAAGACCAAACAAAAAATGCATTTGTTTGATTTTGATCGCCCGGTGGCCATTCAGATTTACGGGCACAACATTAAATCAATGGTTCGTGCAGCTCAGGTTGCCGAAGAGTTTGCTCCGGATTTTATTGACATTAATTTCGGATGTCCAATGAAAAAGATTGTACGTCATGGGGCAGGAGCCGCAATGTTAAAAGACCTTCCAAAAATGCAGGAAATGGCTGCCGAAATTGTTAAGGCTGTTCAGATTCCTGTTACTGCAAAAACCCGATTGGGCTGGACCGAAGGATCCAAACCAGTTATAGAAGCTGCCGAACGATTGCAAGACGCAGGAATTGAAGCACTGGCAATACATGGGCGTACACGCGAACAACTTTATTCCGGCGTTGCCGACTGGACTTTGATAGGTGAGGTGAAGAATAGTCCGAAAATTCAAATTCCGATTATCGGGAATGGTGATATTAACAGTGGCGAAAAGGCAAAGTATTTCCTGGATCAGACCGGTGTCGATGCGCTAATGATTGGACGCGGTGCCATTGGCAGGCCTTGGTTATTTCGTGAAGTGAAACACCATTTGGAAACCGGAGAAAGTCTTCCGCAGCCAACAGTTCTCCAGGTGGTTGAGACGCTTAAGGAACAACTTCAGTTGAATTTGGAATGGCGCGACAATGAACGATCGGGTATTTTAATGATGCGCCGCCATTTTGCAAAATATTTTCCGGGATTACCTAATTTTAAAGAATTAAGGATTCAACTGCTGCGCGCCGAAACCAACGATGAGGTGCATGTGATCCTTGAGAAAATTGTTGAACAATACGGGAGCTGTCAGCTCGATTTTTCAAATGCAAGTTTAAGATAATGGACAAGGCATATTCCAAATCCTTTTCAAAAGATCACTTCGGGAGAAAAGAAAAAAGTCTTGTTGATGCCGGTGCCATAGTTATTTGTGCGGCGTTATTTTTTATCCTTATCCTTCTTTGGGTTCGCATAATTTTCAATACATTAGCAAGCATTCAAAACGGCTTATGCTCGAATTAGATTTTTCAATTATTCAGTGGGTGTTATTAGGTGTGTGCGCCATGCTTGTGGGCATGTCGAAGGTTGGAGTGCCGGGCGTGTCGATGCTGGTTGTGCCAACACTGGCCATAATCTTTGGAGGAAAAGCTTCGACGGGAATATTATTGCCCATGCTGATGATGGCTGATATTTTTGGTGTAAGTTATTACCATCGCCATGCTGAATGGAAATACTTATGGAAGCTTTTACCCTGGGCATTTATCGGTGTAGGTATTGCCCTGTGGGTGGGGGAAGTGGTGAACGATGTCTGGTTTAAAAATATCATAGCAATTCTGGTTTTTTTATGCATTGCACTAATGCTTTGGAAAGACCGCCAGAAAGGGAATAATGTTTTCCCTGATACCTGGTGGTTTGCAGCCTCGATGGGGATCCTGGGTGGATTTGCTACCATGATCGGTAATGTTGCCGGGCCAATTTTTGCCATTTATTTATTGGCCATGCACTTGCCAAAAAACGGTTTTATTGGTACCGGAGCATGGTTTTTTCTTATCCTGAATTTTTCAAAATTTCCCCTTCATATTTTTGTGTGGAAAACCATTAGCTGGAGTACATTGACCCTTGATCTGTTATTATTGCCGGGCATTGCTCTTGGGGCATTTCTGGGTGTGAAACTGGTGAGACGGATTTCGGATGGCTTGTACCGAACTGCAGTGATTATTGTTACCGCCCTTTCGGCATTTTTACTTTTAATATAACTTTTCATCCGTTACCATAAAAAATAAACAATTTTAATCGCATGAAACGGCTAAACGATTTTTTAAAGGATAAGCCCATTGGCACCCTGCTCGATGTGGGAACAGGATCCGGCAATTTTATCCCCTATTTAAGCGATGCAATGCCCGGGGCAAAAATTACAGGTGTCGATCCAAATGTTGAATCCCTGGAAGAAGCAAGAGTGGCATATCCCGAAGTTGATTTTTTGGAAATGAAAGGCGAAAAGTTACTTTTTGGTGATAATAAATTTGATGTGGCTTCCATTTCAATGGCACTGCATCATCTTCCCAATGTGGTTAAGACTTTGTCTGAAATGCAAAGAGTGGTAAAGCCGGGAGGTTGGATTGTTGTTAATGAATTATTTGCCGATCATTTAAATGCTGCCCAGGAAGTACAAAAAACAATACACCATTGGCGAAGCAGGATAGATCGCCTGAAAGGCGTTGCACACAACGAAACCTTTAAAAAACAGGAGATTCTTGAACGGGTTGAAAAGGCGGGATTAAAAACGAAGTTGCACTTCGAGCACAAAAAAGGAAGCAAAACGCCAACGGCCAGGGATATTGCTGAGCACAAGGAAAAGTTGAAATCCATGCTTGAAGAAATCAAAGAATTTCCCGAATACCATGAGCTTTTGAAAGAAATCCCGGGGATTGAAAGGGCATTAGATGAGCATGGCTATGAAATGGCAACACGCATTGTTATTGTTGCCGAAGTGCATAAGAATTACTCACTGTCGGATCCCAAATCCTAAGCGGTGAATGCGAAATATAAATTTTGACGCAGTTATTGAAGAAGTTGCAGGTGTACTAAAGCCTGTTGTTAACAATGTTATTGTAAATTGATCCGAACTGAACCCGAACTCCAAAATCTGCTCCAACTTCAAAAGACGAGGGTAATTGTACCTTGTTCAGCAGAAAATCTTCCAGTGAAACATCGCCCTTGGCCAGATAGATCTGGTCGTGAATTTTTTCCATCCGGAGCCCAAACTTTAGCGAAAGGCCACGAACAATGCGAACCGATAAATCGGTATCAAAAGTAATGCGGTTTTTGGTCCAGTCGTGCAAGTAATTGGAAGCATTCAGCCCGGCTTCAATCTCTCCCCAGCTTTGTACAATTTGTAAATCCAGGCGTAAACTTTGTTCCCACAAACTTTCTTTTAATTTGTCGTAAATCGTTTCTTCATAATAATTTTTCCACTCAGGGCCAATGTAATAGGCAATGGTAAATACTTTCCGGTCTGAAACATCCCAGGGAAAAATGTTGTATTCGATGGCAGGTTTAAGCGAGACCGAATATACTGTATTGCTGTAGTTACTATTGTAATAACTTCCAAATGCTCCAGCCGACCACCTTTGGGATATACTTTTGACAACACTTGAAGTAAAAAAGTTCGATGTATTGTCCGAACGATAATCTTCTCCATTATTGGTGTATTTTCTTGTTCGTACCGATCGACGTGCCATATTCCGATACCTCCATTCTTCAGTCACTTTATCGGCACGGGCATTAAAATAGTAATTATATATTTTCCTGCTTTGTTCCAGATCGGCGCTTCCGCTTACATCGCCTCTGAATGTCCAGTTCCTCCAGGGGTCTTCGATGGGCGTAATTTTGGTCTCTTCTTCTTTGTCGCGGTAGCTTAAAACAATGTTGTTCGATGCTTTGGTTTGGTTTACAAAAGGCATCAGGCCCATGGAGATGGCATCTGCAATTTTTTTACGCTGCTCTTCAAAGGTATCGCTCGAAGCGGTAGTGGCTGTAATTGTAAAATCGCTTAAATTCTCGAAAGTTTTGTTGTTGAACATGAATGAATAAACATAGCCTCCCGAGCCGCTAATCCGGCTGTTTATAACAACATGTGCATCGGCAACGGCAGGATCATTAACAAAGTCGATGAAACGCATGTTGCGGCGCATATAGTCCATATCCAGCTTAATGCCTTCGATATATGCCTTTATTTTGGTATCTCTTTTGTCGAAGGATAAAGAGCCTTTCACCTTCTCTTTGTCGGCAGTTGTTTTATCGCCGGCAAAAGCAAGCGATGTGGCAAATAGAACGAAAATTATTGTAGTTTGTAAAATTCTGAAAATCATGAGAATCCCCTGAAATTAAGTTTTAAAAATGTTGGTTTAATAAAAGATGCTGGTTATAACAAAAACCGTGCAAATATAAGATTTCCATTCGTATGGATACGGAAGTGGTCCACAATATAGCTTGTTAAAACTTTTATTTAACTCACCTTGTTTAATAGCCTTGGGGTTTAATTTGGAAAGAAGATTTTTTATCTTCATCATTTCAGAAAAACAACAGATAAATGGGCAGACGGGAAAAAAAGCAAAGGAACAAAGGTTCGGTCGGGAATAACCGAAAAATGGCAGAAGAATTTTTAAAACAGAACTTGCAAAAAGAGGGAGTGTTTGAAACGGACAGCGGATTGCAGTATGCTGTTGTGGATGAGACCAAAGGAGCAAAACCCGGAAAGTTTGATCTTGTTAAAATTCATCAGCGGGCTCTGTTGCTCGATGGTAAAATTCTGGAAGATACGTATCGGCAAAATCGCCCTGATGAGGTGCAAGTGGAAGAACTGATCGAAGGGTTGCAGGAAGGTTTGCAAATGATGAGCGTCGGAAGCCGTTATAAATTCTGGATTCCGGCTGATTTGGCATGGGGACGAAAAGGTAGCGGAAATAAAATACCGCCCAATGCTTTGCTGAGTTTCGATATTCGCCTGGTGGAAATTTGTTGAGCGACACCAAACAAAACAAAAAAACCTCCCCGTAAAACGGAGAGGTTATCATATCTTGTAAAAGTATAGACTTACAATGCGTTAACCGATGTGGCTAATTTAGATTTTAAATTCGAAGCTTTGTTTTTATGAATGATATTGCGTTTTGCAAGTTTATCAATCATGGCAACTACTTCAGGGAACAACTTTTCTGCCTCTGCTTTGTCAGTAGTGTTACGCAAAGCTTTTATCGCATTACGAGTAGTTTTTGAGTAGTACTTATTGTGTACTCTTTTCTTTTCGTCCTGACGAATTCTTTTTAATGCTGACTTATGATGTGCCATTTTCTTGTTTCTTTTCTTTTTTTTCTTAAAAAAATAGTAGCCCGTAGGGGATTCGAACCCCTGCTACCAGGATGAAAACCTGGCGTCCTAACCCCTAGACGAACGGGCCTTCCTATTAGCTCCCTTAATTTTGGGACTGCAAAAATACATCATTTTTGTTATCCTCCAAATTTTCAGGAAATATTTCTGCTTAAATATTCAACTTTTATCGTTTTAAAAGCCGTTTTTTATTTTAGCGCTGCAAAGAAAAGCAAGTTTTTTTAAACTGCAAATAAAAAAAAGGAAAAAAACAGAAAAATAATTTCTAGCGTAATTCGAAGTTTTGGCCCAGGTAAACACGGCGTACATCTTCATCGGCTGCCAGCTCGCCGGCAGTACCTGATTTTAGTATATTGCCTTCGAAGAGAAGATACGACCTGTCGGTAATTCGCAAGGTTTCATGTACATTATGATCGGTAATTAAAACACCGATATTTTTTTCTTTTAGTTGCATAACAATTTGCTGAATATCCTCTACAGCAATTGGATCAACACCGGCAAAAGGCTCGTCAAGAAGAATAAATTTCGGATCGATGGCTAAGGCACGGGCAATTTCGGTACGACGCCTTTCACCGCCCGATAACTGAATTCCCTTGCTTTTGCGAATATGACCCAAACCGAATTCCTCAATTAAAGTTTCCAGTTTTTCGTGCTGATGCTCTTTCGAGTAATCGGTCATTTGCAGAACCGCCTTTATATTGTCTTCAATGCTAAGCTTTCTGAAAACCGACGCCTCTTGTGCCAAATAACCAATTCCTTTTTTTGCCCGCTTATAAACAGGTAACTTGGTAATATTCTCTTCTTCCAGGTATATGTTCCCCGAAAAAGGCTGGATTAATCCAACAATCATATAAAACGACGTTGTTTTTCCGGCACCATTGGGACCCAGTAATCCAACTATTTCACCTTGTTTTACATCGAAACTAACACCTTTAACAACGGTTCGTTTTCGGTATTTTTTTACAATATTTTCTGCTCTAAGAATCATAACAGTTCAAATAACGGCATTTTTCAGCTGATTTACAGGGCCTCCATTTCTTTTTCACGTTTTTTAACCACATGCCGCGAAATTACAATGCCAATTTCATACAAAAACACCAATGGGAAACAGACCAGTACCTGGCTGAAAATGTCGGGAGGAGTGATAACCGCCGACAACAGAAGCATGACAACGTAAGCGTGTTTTCTGTAGGTTTTCATGAATTGCGGTGTAAGTAAGCCTACTTTACTTAAAAAATAGGAGAAAATGGGTATTAAAAAAACAACCCCGGATGCCAATGAAATGGAAGTTACCGAACCAATATACGATCTCAGGTTAATGGTGTTTACAACTTCACTGCTTACCTGGTACGTTCCCAGAAAGTGTATGGATAGCGGTACAATTAAATAGTAACCAAAAAGTACACCCATTAAAAAAAGCAGTGATGTGAAAAATACGGCACCACCGGCATGTTTTTGTTCTTTTTCGTAAAGAGCAGGTTTTATAAAACGCCAGAATTCGTAAAAAACAACAGGCGAGGCAATAATGAATCCTGCAATTATTGAAACCATAATGTGAGTTGAAAACTGACCGGCAATTTTAATGCTTTGCATTTTTAAGGGTACCTGGTTTATTTTAACCGCTTCGGAGCCTACCAGGTCTCCAAGTTTTGCAAACATTTGGTTGGTCCAGAATTCAGGAGTGCGTGGAGCAAGTATTACGACATCGAAAATAAATTTCTTCATAACAAATGCAACAATGGCAAAAATCATTATGGCTGCGGCCGAACGTACAATGTGCCAGCGTAATTCTTCCAGATGTTCGAGAAAGGACATTTCAGCTTCAGGCTTTTGCTTGCCACTTTTTTTGGTCGTTTGTTCTTCTCTTGTATTTTCTTCGTTCATTTATTTTAAATCTTTTTTAAAAAACTCCACAAATGTACACGAAATTTTAATTCATAAAAATTTATAAAAACCATTGCCATTTAGCTTACTTTTAATAATTTAGAATTCAGGTAATAAATCGGAGTCCGATTTGAGAGAGAGAAAGGATATGGAGAAAAATATTTCGCTGACTGAACAGTTGCAGCAATATTTCGGTTTCGACCGTTTCAAAGGGAAGCAGGAAGAAGCCATTGAGAATGTATTAAATGGGAGTAACACATTTGTGTTAATGCCAACCGGAGGTGGGAAATCCCTTATTTATCAGTTGCCGGCTTTAATTCTGGAGGGAACGGCAATTGTTATTTCTCCCTTAATCGCATTGATGAAAAATCAGGTTGATTCAATCCGGGGAACAAGTGCCGAAGATAATATTGCACACTTTTTAAATTCATCGCTTTCGAAGGCGGCCATAACACAGGTGAAAGAAGATGTGTTGGCAGGAAAAACAAAATTATTGTATGTGGCGCCCGAGTCGCTAACCAAAGAGGAAAATATTGATTTTTTAAAAAAGGTTAAGATTTCGTTTTACGCCATCGATGAAGCACATTGTATCTCCGAATGGGGGCACGATTTCAGGCCGGAATACCGACGGATAAAACCGATTGTAGAAGAAATTGGTAAATCGCCAATTGTTGCATTAACTGCTACGGCTACCGCCAAAGTACAGCACGATATCCAAAAAAACCTGGGAATTTTGGATGCCAGGGTTTTTAAGGCTTCGTTTAACCGCGAAAATTTATATTACGAGGTACGTCCGAAAGTAAAAACAGAAATCCAGATCATTAAGTTTATCAAACAGAATGAGGGGAAGTCGGGGATAATTTATTGTCTGAGCCGTAAAAAAGTGGAAGAACTCGCCGAAACCCTGCAGGTAAACGGAGTTAAGGCTTTGGCCTATCATGCTGGGATGGATGCTACGACGCGTTCAGGCAATCAGGACAAGTTCCTGATGGAAGAAGTGGATGTAATTGTGGCAACCATTGCCTTTGGAATGGGGATTGATAAGCCTGATGTGCGTTTTGTAATTCACTACGATATTCCCAAAAGCCTGGAGGGGTATTACCAGGAAACCGGCAGGGCAGGGCGCGATGGAGGAGAAGGGAAATGTGTAACTTTTTATAGTTATAAAGACATTCAGAAACTGGAGAAATTTATGCATGGTAAACCGGTTGCCGAACAGGAAATTGGGAAGCAGCTTCTGTTAGACACCGTTTCCTATGCCGAATCTGCCATTTGTCGCCGAATTATTTTATTGGATTACTTTGGCGAGAAATATGCATCCGAGAGTTGTGGAAACTGCGATAACTGCCTTAATCCCAAAGAACAGATAGAAGCAAAAGAAGAGATTTTAATCGCACTTCGAACAATTCTTGAGGTAAATCAAAAATACAAAGGAGACCACATTGCCAATATTCTGATCGGGAATAAAACAGCTGCCATAAAATCATTTAAGCATTACGAATTAAAAGCGTTCGGAACCGGTAAAGGTCGCGATGAACGTTTTTGGAATGCCGTATTTCGGCAGTCGATAGTTGCTGGAATTATGAGTAAAGACATTGAAAATTATGGTCTTTTAAAGGTTACACCAAAAGGAATGGAGTTTTTGGAAAAACCCCGCAGCTTTTTATTGGTTAAAAACCACGAATATGAGGAAGAGGACAATGCAAACAGTTCAGGCGGTGGAGCCCCATCAGGTGGAGCCAGCGGCGACCCGCAACTGTTTTCGATGCTCAAAGATTTAAGGAAAAAAATGGCAAGGCGTCACAATTTACCTCCCTTTGTTATTTTTCAGGATCCTTCTTTGGCCGATATGTCCATTCAGTACCCCGTTACAATCGAGGAATTGCAGAATATCCAGGGGGTTGGACAGGGAAAGGCACGACGTTATGGCCGGGAGTTTGTCGCTCTGATTAAAACTTATGTTGAGGAAAACGAGATTGAAAGACCCGAAGATTTAGTGGTTCGAACGGTGGCCAATAAATCGAAAATGAAGGTTTTTATCATTCAAAGTATCGATCGAAAATTGTCGTTTGAGGATATTGCCGATTCAAAGGGTCTTGAGGTAAAGGATGTAATAACAGAGGTGGAAGCAATTGTGAACTCAGGTACGCGTTTAAATATCGATTACTACATCGATGATGTGCTGGATGAGGACCACCAGGAAGAGGTCTTTGATTACTTCAGGGAGGCCGAAACCGACTCCATTGAAGCAGCCCTTGAAGAACTGGGAGAAGACGAGTATTCAGAAGATGATATTCGTTTAATAAGAATTAAGTTCTTTTCCGATCTCGGAAATTAAAATTCCCTGGTTTCTCTTTATTTGTTACTCAACCTTTTTATGGCAAAAATTGTTACTTTTGCACCCCGTTTATGATGCAATAAATTGAAATTAAGATATGACAGTAACAGTAGATAAAAAACTGGATTATAAAGTTGCCGATATCTCTCTGGCCGGTTTTGGCCGAAAAGAAATTGAGATTGCAGAGCAGGAAATGCCGGGATTGATGTCGATTCGTAAAAAATTTGGTCCGCAAAAACCTCTGCAGGGAGCTCGTGTGATGGGAAGTCTTCACATGACCATACAAACGGCAGTGTTAATTGAAACCCTGGTTGAACTGGGTGCCGATGTGCGCTGGTGTAGTTGTAATATTTTCTCGACACAAGACCATGCCGCTGCCGCCATTGCCGTTACCGGTGTGCCGGTTTTTGCGTGGAAAGGGGAAACCCTGGAAGAATATTGGTGGTGTACCCGCAAAGCCCTGAGCTTCCCGGGTGGCAAAGGGCCACAACTCATTGTAGATGACGGTGGCGATGCAACACTGCTAATTCACAAAGGATTAGCCGCCGAAAAAGATGCAAGTAGTTTAGATGTGCAGCCGGAAAGCGAAGAGGAAGGTGAAATTTTAAGCCTGTTGAAAAGTACCCTGGCTGAGGACAATCAAAAATGGCACCGTACTGTTGAAGACTGGAAGGGTGTTTCTGAAGAAACTACTACCGGAGTTCACCGCCTGTATCAGATGTTCGAAAAAGGTGAATTGTTGGTTCCCGCAATAAATGTAAATGATTCGGTTACCAAATCGAAATTTGATAATTTATACGGTTGTCGCGAATCCTTGGCCGATGGTATCAAACGTGCAACTGATGTAATGATTGCCGGAAAGGTTGTGGTGGTTGCCGGTTACGGCGATGTGGGCAAAGGCTGTGCCCATTCCATGCGTAGCTACGGAGCCCGCGTGATTGTTACCGAAATCGATCCCATTTGTGCACTGCAGGCTGCCATGGAAGGATTTAAGGTTACCACCATGGAAGAGGCTTTGGTGGAGGGAAATATTTTTGTTACCACCACCGGGAACAAAGATGTAATTACCGCCCAACACATGGCAAAAATGAAGGATCAGGCCATTGTTTGTAATATTGGTCACTTCGATAACGAAATTCAGGTGGCTCAACTGGAAAAATGGGAAGGGATTGAAAAAACAAACATCAAACCTCAGGTTGATAAATATACTTATGCCGATGGACATAGTATTTTCTTGCTGGCCGAAGGCCGTTTAGTGAATTTGGGGTGCGCAACAGGTCACCCGTCTTTTGTTATGAGTAATTCGTTTACCAACCAGTCGCTTGCGCAAATCGATCTCTGGGAAAACAATTATGAAGTGGGTGTTTACACACTTTCGAAAAAATTAGACGAAGAAGTTGCCCGTTTGCATTTGGAGCAAATTGGCGTAAAACTTACCGAGTTAAGTGATGAGCAGGCAGCGTATCTGGGAGTACCAAAAGAAGGTCCGTTTAAACCGGAACATTACAGGTATTAAGGATAGTAGAATATATTTTAAGAAAGCGGGCTTCAGTATTGGAGCCCGTTTTTAGTTATGTACCCAAAGTGTGTTTCCTCCTAAAATAGAAATATTGTATTGCTTTAATGGAGCAACTGCTGGCCCCGTTGACGGGAAGGCCGAACCGCTTAAAATGTATTTTGAGCCACAGCATTTACAGGTTCCCAAAATGCCTTCAATTTCCAAAGAACAACCCTGGCTGATTTCGTGTGTGCATGCGGCGTCGTAAGCATAGTATGAGTCGGGAAGTTCGCAGTATACAATTACGCCACCAAATCCCTGCCGTTCGAAATACATCGAATTACCCGGCACAGTAAGTTCATTGTAAATGCTCAGCGGTAAACGAAGGTCGACACGAACATCCGGAATTTGGGTGTCAATTTCATCGCACGATGGATTAAACAACAAAATCAGCACGAAAAAAAACAAATACTTCCCACTTTTCCTTACCAACTGGCTCATTTTTGTTACTTTTATAATCTGAACAGCAAAAGTACAATTTTATTGTTGACCGAATTCAATGGAAGATTATTTTGTAATTATACTGACTTTAATTATCGCGGTTGTTGGTGCGCTAAACAGCAGAAAGAAGAAGACGGCAAATAAAGCACCCACTGCAGGCGGATCCAATCCGTCTTCCGATTTGTGGAATTTGATCATGAACCAGGAAGAGCAGGCTGAGGAAGAGCAGGGAAGGGCTTATGTTGAGCCGGTTCAGGTAATGACGGAATTTGAATCTCCCGAAGTAAAACAGGAGTATACTTTTTCACCTGCATCAGAAGGAAAAACAGATATCCCCAAGGCAATGGAAGTAAAAGCAAAGGAGAAGAAAAAGGTACTGGTTGATGGTGAAGAATTTTCCTTGAGAAAAGCGGTAATTTATCACGAGATTTTGAATAGAAAATATTCGTAAGCAGGTGAAAATCATATAATTCGTTTATTTTTTCCCGTATATTGTTTTAATTTACAAGAAAATATTTAATTTTGCACAAGGAAGAGTTCCGGGTAATCCGGGATTCTTTCTATTTTTTTATAGACTATTTAGGTAAACAGGAGGATTAGAGATGTCCGAAGTAACATATTTGACACAAGAAGGATTAATCAGGCTGAAAAAGGAGCTTGAGCATTTAAAGAATGTTGAACGACCTGCAATTTCGAAGCAGATTGGAGAAGCTATTGAAAAAGGCGACATTTCGGAAAATGCAGAATACGATGCTGCAAAAGATGCACAGGGAATGCTTGAGGCAAAAATTGCTATGCTGCAAAGTAAAGTTGCAAATGCACGAATTTTAGATGAGTCTAAAATAGGTACTTCTAAGGTTCGGATTTTAAATAAAGTAACCATCAAGAATAAAAAGAATAATGCAACCATGCAGTATACTTTGGTTCCCGAAAGTGAAGCGAATCTGAAAGAAGGTAAGATCTCCATTAAAACTCCAATCGCAAAAGGTTTATTGGGGAAGAAAGTAGGAGACGAGGTGGAAATCAAAGTTCCGTCAGGTGTAATTCCTTTCGAAATTGTTGAAATATCAATCTAAAAAATAACATGGCAAGCATTTTTACAAAAATAGTTAATGGCGAAATTCCGGCATACAAAGTTGCCGAAGACGATAACTATTTTGCTTTCCTTGATATATTTCCAACAGCAAAAGGGCATACTTTGGTGATCCCTAAAAAGGAAGTTGATTATCTCTTTGACCTGGATGACGAGACTTATGCCGGTTTGCAAATGTTTGCCAAAAAAGTGGCCCGGGGGATTAAGAAAGCCATTCCTTGTGAAAAAGTGGGAGTTATGGTTTTAGGGCTTGAAGTGCCACATGCACACATTCATCTGGTACCCATGCAAAACGAAGGGGACTTGCTTAATTTTTCGGATAAGAAGAAGTTTTCGCCGGAAGAATTTCAGGAGATTAGGAAATTGATTTCTGAAAATATTGATTCGTAGCTCGGTACAAACCGGGCTTTTTTTTCGCTAAAAATTCAATTAAATTTTATTAACACCGCCCGGAATAAGTGTGCAAATTAAGTACCTTTAAAAACTTTTTAGCACAAATTTTATGGTTCCTTTTACGCATTTACACGTTCACTCGCAATATTCAATTCTCGATGGTGCAGCCAGTGTCGGCGATCTGGTTGGCAAAGCTAAATCAAACAAAATGACTGCTTTGGCATTAACCGACCATGGGACCATGTTTGGGATTAAGGAATTTCATGCTACCTGTAATAAAGCTGGAATAAAACCCATTTTAGGTTGCGAAACCTATGTGGCCGCACGATCCATAAAAGAAAAAAAAGATAAAATAGACCGCTCGGGACATCATTTGATTTTACTGGCAAAAAGTAAGGTTGGTTATACAAATCTAATAAAGCTAATTTCAATTGCCAGCACCGAAGGATTTTACTACAAACCAAGAATCGATAAAGAACTACTCGAAAAATATCACGAGGGATTAATCGCCTCATCGGCATGCCTGGGGGGCGAAATACCACAACTCCTGATGAACAATAATTTAAAGGCAGCCGAGGAAGCTGTGATGTGGTACAAAAATCTATTTGGCGACGATTACTACCTGGAGTTGATGAGACATCCTGCCGAATCGCAACGTGAAAGGGAAGAGGTTTACGATTGGCAGGTGAAAGTAAATAAACAACTTGTTCCGCTGGCCAAAAGAACCGGTGTAAAATTAATTGCCACAAACGACATTCACTTTACAAATGCCGAGGATGCCGATGCACACGACTTACTGATTTGTCTGAATACCGGGAAAGATTTTGACGACCCCAACCGAATGCATTACACCAAACAAGAGTGGTTCAAAACGCGGGAGGAAATGAACCAGCTGTTTGGCGATTTACCCGAAGCTTTGCAGAATACCATGGAAATAGCCGATAAAATTGAAAATTTCCAGTTGGATTCGGCCCCGATTATGCCTGTTTTTCCCATCCCAAAAGAAATTGGAACAGAGGAAGAATTTCGTGTAGAATTTCCTGAAAATAAGTTGCGGGAAGAATTTGGCAATGAGGTTTTCGAGCGTTTGGGGGGCTACGATAAAGTACTTCGTGTAAAACTGGAGTCGGCCTATTTGGAGTATCTAACCTTTGAAGGGGCCCATGAACGTTACGGGGAAGAATTGGAAAACCACGTAACCGAGCGTTTAAACTTTGAACTGAATACCATTAAAATAATGGGTTACCCCGGCTACTTTCTTATCACCCAGGATTTTATAAATTGGGCGAAAGAAAATGGGGTACTGGTTGGACCCGGACGTGGTTCGGCAGCGGGTGCTGCAGTTGCGTATTGTACCGGGATTACCGGCATCGATCCCATAAAATACGATCTGCTTTTTGAGCGTTTCCTGAATCCCGATCGTATATCGCTCCCCGATGTTGATATCGATTTTGATGATGACGGCAGACAGGCGGTTTTAGATTATGTGACCGAAAAATACGGACAAGATAAGGTTGCGCACATCTGTACTTTTGGTACCATGGCTACCAAATCCTCGATTCGTGATGTGGCACGTGTGTTAAAATTACCCTTGCCCGAAGCCGATCGTTTGGCAAAACTGGTTCCTGAAGCACCTAAAATGAGCTTCGCAAAGGCATTTAAAGAAAGTCCGGAATTAAAACAGGAAAAAGAATCACCGGTACAACTGGTTGCACAAACCATGAAATTTGCCGAAAGTCTGGAGGGTTCGGTACGGCAAACCGGGGTACATGCCTGTGGGATTTTAATTAGCCGCGATCCGCTTACTGATCATATTCCGCTGATGCCGACAAAAGAAGAACATCTCTTAACGACACAGTACGACGGGCGTTTTGTGGAGGACATCGGGCTGCTGAAAATGGACTTTCTGGGATTAAAAACGCTTTCGATAATAAAGGAATGTCTGGAAAACATAAGGCTTTCAAAAGGAATTGAAGTGGATATCAACCACGTTTCTTTGGAAGACGAAAAAACCTTTGAGCTATTTAGTCACGGTGAAACCACTGCTATTTTCCAGTTTGAATCGGATGGGATGAAAAAGCACCTTCGTGATTTGAAGCCGAACCGTTTTGAAGATCTGGTTGCGATGAATGCTTTGTATCGTCCCGGGCCAATGGAATACATCCCCGATTATATTGCCCGAAAGCACGGACGCCAAAAGGTAGATTATGACGTGCCTATGATGGAAAAATACCTGAGCGATACTTATGGAATTACTGTTTTCCAGGAACAAGTGATGTTACTTTCGCGCTTATTGGCAGGTTTTACCCGGGGAGATTCCGATACCCTGCGAAAAGCAATGGGTAAGAAAATCATGGCCGTAATGAATAAACTGAAAGTGAAATTCGTAGAGGGTTGTAAGGCCAACTTTCAGTTTGTCGATGAGTGTAAGAATAAAGGGAAAAATCCCGAAGAGGTTATCGAAAAAATCTGGAAAGACTGGGAGGCTTTTGCATCCTATGCTTTCAATAAATCGCACTCGGTGTGTTATGCTTACATTGCCTACCAAACCGGTTACCTCAAAGCTCATTTCCCGGCAGAATTTATGGCTGCCAACCTCAGTAGAAACCTCAATAATATTGTCGATATTACCAAGTTGATGACCGAGTGTAAGCGAATGAAACTTAATGTATTAGGGCCGGATGTAAACGAAAGTTTTATAAAATTCACAGCCAATAAAAACGGCGATATTCGCTTTGGGATGGGAGCAATCAAGGGAGTGGGCTCTGGTGCAGTTCAAACGATCATTGATGTTAGAAATAAAATTGGCGAATTCAAAACCATTTACGACCTGGTAGAGCGTGTAAACCTACAGTCGGTAAATAAGAAAAACCTCGAAGCTCTTGCCATGGCGGGTGCTTTCGATAATCTGGAAGGAGTAAAACGAAGCAGTTTTTTTGCTGGTGAAGATGAAAACGACAACACATCTTTCATCGAAAAACTAATTCGATATGGAAACCGTATTCAGTTGGAAGCTCAAAGTGCACAGCAAAGTTTATTTGGAGGGATGGGAGCTTCGCAGGACATTCAAAAACCACCAATACCGAATGTGGAAGAATGGGCAAAACTTATTCTGCTCGAAAAGGAAAAAAACCTGATTGGGATTTATCTGACTGCTCATCCCCTGGATGATTACAAGCTGGAAATAAATAATTTCTGTTCAAGGGACGTGGCCCTGAAAGACATTAATAACGACATTGAAAAGTACAAGGACCGCGACTTTACTTTTGGAGGTATGGTTACAGCTGCCCGGGAAGGGCAGTCGAAAAACGGCAACATGTACGCTGTACTCACGCTTTCGGATTATACCGATTCCAAGGAACTTTTTTTCTTCGGTAAAGACTATGTAAACTTTAGCAAGTTTTGTAAAACAGGGCTGTTTATTATGGTAAAGGGTACCGTAAAAAGCCGTTTTAACAGCGATTTTTATGAATTTAAAGTGAATAACATCGAATTGCTGGCTGACGTGCGAACAACGTATGTGAAAAGTATTACCATAAATATGCCCTTGTCGGTGCTCAGCGAAAAAAATAGTGAAAACCATTGAGAATCTGGCCAATGAATACAAAGGGAAAGCATTGTTGAAATTTAATGTTTACGATCCTGAAAACAATATGTTTATTGAAATGTTTTCAAGAACAGCGCGGATTAATCCCATGGATAGGTTTCTTCAGTTTTTTGACGATCATCCCGAGATGAGTTATAGAATTAATTAGTTATTTTTGCAGAACAATTTGAATTAATAATCATAAACGAAAATAATATGGCGGTAGAAATTACAGATGCCAATTTTGAAGAATTGGTGATGAACTCGGACAAACCGGTAATGTTGGATTTTTGGGCAGTTTGGTGTGGACCATGTCGTATGATCGCTCCCATTGTCGAGGAAATGGCAACAGAATACGATGGCAAAGCCCTAATTGGTAAAGTTGATGTTGACAGCAACCAGGAAGTTGCCATGAAGTATGGAATCCGAAATATTCCAACAGTACTCTTTGTGAAAAATGGCGAAGTGGTAGACAAACAAGTTGGTGCAGCACCAAAACAGGCATTCACCGCTAAATTAGACGCAATTCTGTAAGATAATTTTATTGAACGTTATTCACCGGGTGACTATGAGTTGTTACAAATAGTCACCCGGTGGTTTTTCCAGGCAGTTTGAAGAATATTTTCGACATAGAACAATTTCATCAGTTTGATAACCTTGGGCTTATCGCACACGAGGTAGTTGAAGGATTTATTACTGGTTTGCACCGAAGTCCCTTTCATGGATTTTCGGTGGAGTTTGCCGAGCACAGGCTTTATAACCAGGGTGAATCCACAAAACATATCGATTGGAAATTGTTTGCACGAACCGACAAGCTTTTTGTGAAACAATACGAGGAAGAGACCAATCTTCGTTGTCAGTTGGTGATCGACACTTCTTCTTCCATGTTATTCCCTTATTCGAAGGGCAAAAGACACCTTGAAAATAAACTGGCTTTCTCGGTCTACACTGCAGCTGCATTGATTTACTTAATGCGAAAACAACGCGATGCAGTGGGTTTAACGCTTTTTTCAAATGAAATAGAATTTCATACCAAGCCTCGTATCTCTTCCGTAAATGCGGAGATTATGTATGGCGAACTTTCGAAATTGGTGCAGCCCGAAAATGCAAAACTTCGAAAAACCACAAACACAACCCAGGTACTTCATCAAATTGCCGAAAACATACATAAACGATCGCTGGTAATCATCTTTAGCGATATGTTGGACGGACAGAAAACCGATGAGCTTTTTACCGCATTGCAACACCTCCGGTACAATAAACACGAGGTAATTCTATTTCATGTAACCGATCATGTTCTCGAACGTGAGTTCGATTTTAATAATCAGCCACATAAGTTTGTTGATTTGGAAAGCGGGCAAGTTGTAAAGTTTAATCCCTGGGAGGTAAAAAAACATTACACGACTACCATAGAAGATTATTTCGAAGACCTGAAAGTAAAATGTGGTCAGTATCAAATCGATTTGGCCGAAGCCGACATAAACAAAGACTTTAAAGAAGTTTTATTGTCATATCTGGTAAAAAGGAAAAAGTTGTATTAATTCCAACTCCCATTCTCTCATCAAGGACCTCAGAACTTTAAACTTTGTGAAGGTCTGTAGTTCAATAGGATGCAGATATGTTCTCTTTTTACTAAACGGACTAAAATTTAAAAGCAACCAAAACCTTGTGTTAATCGATTGGTGGATTATCGATTATTGTACTGATGTCAATTAAATACAATTGCCGGCCGTAACCCTCGTGCGATGAATCAATACAAACTTTTTTCCCATCGGGTGTAAAACGCGGATGTAAATCGACTCTGAATATGCCAGGATTATAGGGAAATAAATATCCACCCAGTTTATAAGCCAGCTTTTTCAGGGGGACAAACTTTTTTGTGGGAATATGATACATATACAGGTAAATATACCCGTCAATGTTATAAGTATCCGTTAGAATCCACTCTCCGTTTTTATGAAGTGTAATATGACCGTTGGGTGCATCAAAATATTTCTCTTTTGCTTCTCCACTCCCGTCATCCAGAAAACGGAAATAGCCCCTTACCACCTCTCCCGAAACCGGATCACGATGAAAGCCATTGTCCATAATTTCATGATCATTCAGCCAAAAATGATGGCTTGGTTCTTTATAAAAATACTTAACGTCCTTCCCGTTGAGATCCATCGAAAATCCTTGAGTTCGTGCCTCTTTTTTCCCAGGAACAATAACTCTGGCATCTTTTGCGAAAGCGATAAAACGATTCCCTGAAGGATTAAATCCCTCTCTGAAGAAGTACAATGTTCCGCCAATGGTATCAGTAGGCAAAGCATCCGGATACATTATATGTGCCATATCTCTTACCGACATCAGCATTTCAACCTCCTCTGATTCCATGTCCATTTTCCAAATTCCTATATCAGAAGGTGCCCATTGATTTTTATAGGGATCTTTAATGCCTACATATTTACACCCTCCATGTACAATCCGTTCAAAGTTTACAGATAGTGCTGTTTTGCCATCAGGAGAAATCGTATAAATGGGAATAGGAAGTGTTCTCGTTTTCTTTGTTTTAAAATTGTAAACCCTGGCAAGTAAAGATTTTCCATCATCGGATCTGTCGTTCCAAACAATCTCATTATCGGAACCGGGAATCCATTGCAATCTTGTTCCCTGTTGCCAATTCCAGGCAGTTGTCTCCCCTATTTTTGTCCATTTATTGTTCTTTTCAAGATCAAAAAACCCTACTTCTCCTTTATCGTGAGCTTGAACTTTTCTTCCCTCGACAAAAATCCGAAGTGCTAACATATACCTTCCCGTTGAATCAAATTGAAAAAGCTCATCATGGGAACAATTGTAAAAGAAAAATCCATGATACATTGGATTCCGTTTTGTTCCCACAGGCGAAATGCGAACAGGCTCTAAATAGATAGCGTCCCGAGCATTCAATACCTCCTCAAAACTATTGTAAACGGAGTAGGGATACTTGTCTTCCTGGATCGATTTTGAATTATTTGTCTCTCCAATACAAAATGAAGCGATACATAATACATGTAATATCAGAGTTAATTTAAAAAAACGTGGTTTCATCATAAAGTTTAGATTATAAATTGGATTAATCGGCTTCCCTGAATTCATTTGCATCTATTCAACTATTCAATATTATCGCAATTTCAATATAGAAAAAGCTTTATCTGTTTGAACTTGGAAACAAGCAACCCTGTCAGAATCAAAGTTATACCATAAACAGACACGTGATTTGAATGAACTTTTATTTGTGAAGTAAAATAAAAATTACGGGGAAAGCAATACAATTTGTTCAAAAAGGCATCATTCGAATTATCACCACCTTGTCTTTATTCAATTTAAAATTCGTTATGGTATAATTAGGAAGAATATAAAAATAACTTCCACTGCCAACAGGCACAGAACAAAATTTCGTGGTTTGCAGAATATTGCAGTTTTTATTTTCGTGCAAAATCATTATTTTTAACTGGCTATAAATTTAATCCCCGTTTATGTTAGTTAAAACCTTCGGAAGCGCAGTTTTTGGCATAAATGCCACTACCATTACCATAGAAGTTGATGTAACCACAGGCATAAAATTTTTGCTCGTGGGATTGCCCGATAGCGCAGTAAAAGAGAGCCAGCAGCGTATTGAGTCGGCATTACGCCTGAATGGATATAAGTGGCCCCGGAAAAAAATCATTATAAATATGGCTCCAGCCGATATCCGGAAAGAAGGATCGGCTTATGATTTGCCCCTTGCTGCTGCAGTTCTGGCGGCTTCCACCCAGATTGCCTCCGATAAACTCCCGAAATATGTACTCATGGGCGAATTATCGCTCGATGGCAGTCTGCAAGCCATCAAAGGAGTTCTTCCCATTGCCATAAATGCACGAAAGGAAGGTTTCGAAGGTTTGATTCTTCCGAAACAAAATGCAAATGAAGCCGCTGTTGTGGATACCTTAAAAGTTTATGGTGCCGAGAATATAAAGCAAGTAATCGATTTTCTGAATGATGAAGGAAATCTGCAACAAACGATCGTAGATACACGGGCAAGATTTTATGAACAGGTAAATAATAATCCGCTGGATTTTTCCGACGTAAAAGGGCAGGAAAATGTAAAGAGGGCTTTGGAGATTGCTGCTGCAGGTTCGCACAATATTATTTTGGTTGGGCCGCCAGGCTCGGGAAAAACGATGTTGGCACGACGAATTCCGACTATACTGCCGCCTTTCTCACTAAAAGAAGCGCTGGAAACCACAAAAATTCACTCGGTAGTTGGGAAAATCGACAAAGAAACTTCCCTGATGACCCGGCGCCCTTTTCGATCGCCCCACCATACTATTTCTGATGTGGCCCTGGTGGGTGGCGGAAACTATCCACAGCCGGGAGAGATCTCGCTGGCACATAATGGTGTACTTTTTCTCGATGAACTGCCCGAATTTAAAAGAGCAGTGCTGGAGGTTATGCGACAGCCCCTGGAAAGCCGGAATATCACCATTTCGCGGGCGAAATTTTCGGTTGAATATCCGGCAAGTTTTATGTTGGTTGCTTCTATGAATCCCTGTCCTTGCGGGTATTACAATCACCCGAATAAAGATTGTGTTTGTGCCCCTGGTGTCGTACAAAAATACCTGAACAAGATATCCGGTCCTTTGCTCGACCGTATTGATATACACCTGGAGGTTGTTCCGGTTCCTTTTAAAAAGTTAGCGGAATTTGATTCCTCAGAAAAAAGTGAGACAGTTCGTGCACGTGTGATACGCGCACGTAAAATTCAGGATAAACGATTTGCTCAAAATGGAGGAATATATGCCAATGCACAAATGAATTCGAAACTTATTCGCAAACATGTCGTTTTAGATGAAGAGAGCAGTGAGCTCATCAAAAATGCAATGGAGCGATTGGGACTATCGGCACGTGCTTACGACCGTATTTTAAAAGTTTCGCGAACCATTGCCGACCTGGATGGCAAGGAAAATGTTGAAGCAGATCACCTCTCCGAAGCCATTCATTATCGCAGTCTGGATCGCGAAAACTGGGGAGGGTAGGATTGTATTTTGTTGCAGTTGAAATTTGTACCATCTGTATCGACGATAAAAACTAAAATTAACGAACATGAAAAACAAAAAGTATCCGGTTTCGAGAAGAGAATTTATAAAAGTTTCGGCGGCAACAACAGCTGCAGT
Source organism: Draconibacterium sp. (assembly GCA_041546215.1). GTDB lineage: Bacteria > Bacteroidota > Bacteroidia > Bacteroidales > Prolixibacteraceae > Draconibacterium. The sequence goes on from JBFEWU010000004.1 coordinate 21,980, forward strand.
TTCAGCAATGAGCCTGGGAGCTTGTAATACAAAAAAAGTTCCTGCACCAATGAAACGCCCGTTTGGAAAATTGGGCTTTAACGTTACTACACTCGGCCTGGGAGGTCAGGCATCCATTCAGTGGACCCCCGAGGACGTTGCTCCCGAACAAATCATTTTAAAAGCTTTTGAACTGGGGATTAATTATTTCGACACCTCGAATTTGTATCTCAAAAGTCAGCTCCATTTTAACAAGGCATTTAAACAATTAAATCTGATCCCAGGGGAAGAGGGGTATAACAAAGACCTGCGCGAATCGATTTGGTTAACCAGTAAAACCGCAATGCGCTGGGGAAAACCAGGTTGGCCCGAACGGGAAGGTGTGAACAACAGGAGCCAGGGAGAAGACGTAAAATGTGCCGTTGATGATGTAAAACGTTCATTGACGCAAATTTTTGGTGATGGTGAAGGCTATTACCCGGAAGGAGCGTATTTAAACATGGTACTTTGCCATACTCTTAATAATCCGGCCGAAGTTGATGTGTTGTACGAAGGACTGGAAACACCCCTTGATCCGAAAGGAAATTTCGGTGCCCTGGTTGCTCTCCGCGATTTACGTGATGGAACAAATTTAACGGGCATGAATCCTAAAAATGAAAAACTAATTCGACACATTGGTTTCTCGGGACATGCGCATCCGCCCGCCATGATGGACATGATACAACGTGATGAGTATGGAATTTTAGATGGTATGTTAATCGCCATAAATGCCAACGATAAAACCAAAATGAATATGCAGCACAATGTAATTCCCCTTGCCGAAGCCAAAGGAATGGGAGTAATCGGGATGAAAGTTTTTGCCGATGCAGCTATGTACCATAAAGAACCGCGTTGGTCGCAAACCCCGCTTGATGTATTCCGGAAAATCGGAACGTCCGAATTGCCAAGTAAACCCTTGATCGAATACTCGTTAACGACGCCGGGAGTGCATACTTTAATTATTGGGATTGGACACATCGATGAAGATCCGGTGAAATGCCAGCTGGTGCAAAATTTTTATGCAGCACAAATTAAACCTGATGGTATGAGTGCTGAAGAACGCAAACGAATTGAGAAGCAAGCAAAAGCTGTGAAACCGGAGAGTAACTATTTTCAACGTGTTGACAAGGAAAATCTGACGGCTCCGCGCGAAGCAAAAATTATGGATCAGAAAATTACCTGGCATTCGGCGCTGGCCGACGAAGAACCGATTTCGCATTACGAAGTTTTTGTTAACGGCAAACTGGCCGGGAAAGTGGAGCATCAGCCGCAGGTATTAAAAAGCAAACCTTTTTCATTCAGCATAGAAGAAGCTGCTACTGAATTAAAGCTTGCTTCAGTTGATAAAGCCGGAAACAGGGCAGAAACAATATTGATTTAATTAAAGTTTGATTATTTTTAGTGAATGCTACTGAACTTTCAGCGCATCTGTTGGTTTGAGAAATAAAACTTAATTTTAACTATATGGTAGATAGAATTTCAGATCCCATTGGGAGATTGATGGGACTTCGTTATAAATCGCATCCCTGGCACGGTGTTCATATTGGGGATAAGGCTCCCCAGGAATTAACCGCTTTTATCGAAGTGGTTTCAACGGATACGGTAAAATACGAAATTGATAAAGACAGTGGTTATTTACGCATCGACCGCCCACAAAAATTCTCGAATGTTGTACCTGCACTTTATGGATTTATTCCACAGACTTTTTGTGGAAATAAAGTGGGGGAGTTTTGCAGTGAAAAAACCGGTAAGAAAAATATTGTGGGTGATGGCGATCCCATTGATATTTGTGTATTAACCGAGAAAGTGATAGCACATGGCGATTTGTTGGTGAATGCCATTCCCATTGGCGGATTCAGAATGATCGACGGGAATGAAGCGGATGATAAAATCATTGCGGTGCTTAGAAACGATACTGTTTATGGGCATTTTAGAGATATTTCGGAAGTTCCGAATATCGTTATTCAACGGCTTGAGCATTATTTTTTAACCTATAAAGATATGCCTGGAGAAGAAAAGGATACGGAAATACCCGGCATTTACAATGCCAAAGAAGCGCACGAAGTAATTAATCGCTCGGTGGAAGATTACAACAATAAATTTTCGAACTTGGGGAAACTGCTTTCCTAGCACAGCGTACATGAAAAATGCCGGATTGAATTTTCAGTCCGGCATTTTTTTATGTATTAGTGATCTTGTTTCTTTCTGTCAGTTAACCATTTTCGCCAGCGTGCAGCAAGGTCAATATCTACCGAATCATGGCCATTCATTATTAGAGTTGCCATACAATCGCAGTTCTCGCTGCATTTTTCTTCCGGTGAACCGGCACTTGTGGCATAATCTAATGTGAACTTCAAATTAACCGCAGAGCTTTTAATGTCAAAGTTTGTTGTTCCTGATTGTGGAAAACGACAGCCAAATAATATGGAGATATCGTTGTAGGTTTTTTTGATGGTTTTAGTTTCACCATTCACCGATCTTGTAATATCGGAATTACCATTTAAAACGACCTGCCCTCTCACATCCCTGTCTCTGAATCCAAAGATCCACTCCTGTGTTTTATTAATCTCCCGGTGAACACTAATGTTAAGCGTGTCGTTCTTCACCCAGGCCAGATCCAATTCTGCATTGATTTTAAAAGTCGCGTTGCCGCCTTCCGTAGTAATATTTTTAATTTCTTTATTTCCATTAATCGACATGCCGTCGACAACATAATTTTCAAAGCTTATTGTACGCTTCGAATCTGCTTCATGCCAGGGACCACTTTTAACAATGATCATTTTCCCGGATTTTACTTTTCCGTTATGCTCACAGCCATCTCCAAAGTCAAGTGTAATGGTTCGGGGCCAGAATGGCGCAGAGCCGGGTTTCTCGATTGTAACAGCCGGACAGCCTCCCATGTCAGCAGACTTCAAGCCTTCGCCCAGAGCAGAATAGATATCGATATCCTTTAGCAGATCATCAAGAATCGCCGATTGAAGTGCTTCTTCAATAATTATCGTTTTTTGCTCGTCGCTTATTTGTTCGTCTTCCGGGACATTATTATCCTGGCAGGCACACAAGCATAAAGCAAAAAGCACAAGAAATGGAAAATGTATGCGTTTCATTGTTTAATGTTTTAGTTTATCCGAATAAAGCTAACGAATAAAATGCTAAAATGTTACTTCATTAAAAATTTTTCCCACCGGGTACCTCTCAAACGATTTCTCTGCCCATTCAGAATTGTAGTAGATATAGGAAAGTTGCGCACGGTGGTTTTTTGCAAATTCGGGGTCTGATTTTTGTTTTGCTTTAAATTCTTTTTTGAATCCGGGGTGTTCGTTTAAATATTTGATGGCATTTTCTTCGAATCCATAGGATGAAAAATATTCGCGCGAATCAAGAATATTATCAAAAAAGTTCCATTTAAAAAATGAATCGCGTGCTTTGGGTTCCAACATTTCCATCAGGTATTTCATTCCCCGTTGACGAACCGGAATAATCAAATCACCTGCATAATATTTTATTTTCTGAACCTCGCTTCGTGTGTTTACTTTCTCATGAAAATAATGTCCGTTATAGGGGCGTGATGAGTTTGAGTACTCGTCGATATAATAAACTTCAAGCTCCAAAGTGGTGTCTTTTTTTAATCGGTGGAATTGAATTCCATTCCATTCCAAACGGTTAATCACCGATTTCCATGCCTGGGGTAAAACGTAATATTCGGGCACTTTAATTTCTTGTGTTGGATTGTAGACATCAAAATATTTAATCCGGCTTGTATAGGGTTTGTTTAAATCGTAACCAAAACGGGTTAAGCCGCTGAGGGGGCTTATTTGTTTGAAGTCTACCTCGTAGCCTTTAAATTCAATCGTTTTAAACTGGGTGGTATCCAAGTCAAAATTAATGGCGTGAGTTTGGGCTGCCATCGCCTCTTTGTTCCCAATCATGCGGCTTTCAATAATTTCTTCCGAATTTTGAGCAGTATACTGCGCGAGAACTTCAATAAATTGGTAGCACGATTTTACCCGGTCGGCGTAGTCTTTGTAAACATGGTTTTCGGTCATCATGCCGTAGGAATTAAATAAGCTTGCATAACCCGATGAGTATCGTGCACTTTCCTGTGTCATTTTAATTCCCATTTTCGGATCGGGATACATCCAGCTCACATATGGTATCAGCTCGTACGATCCTTTCTTCATATTGTTGAAAAGGCCGGGTAACAATTTCTCACGGATAAATTTCTCCTGTGCAGGTGGAAACATATCGGGTTGCGGAGCAATTAAGGTAACACTGTATTGGTGCTGTGAGCCGTTTGTGGTGTGGGTATCCAGAAAAACATCGGGATCCCATTTCGTAAATAACTTATTGAAATTTTTAGCATTCTCTGAGTCGCATTTTACAAAGTCGCGGTTGAGGTCGTAATTTCCGGCATTTCCACGAAAACCGGTTTCGTAAGGAGTGGTTTGTCCTGTTCGATGATATGCACTTCTGTTTAAAAGTCCGCCAATACTATAAACCGGAATAATTACAATTACGGTCTTGTCTAAAATACTGGCCAGACCATCTTTATTTCTAAGGATGTTATCGGCAAATTCAAGGCTGGCATCAATTCCACATGGTTCGCCGGCATGAATTCCATTATTAATTAACAACACCGATTTCCCCTGGGCCTTAATTTTTTCAGGATTGAATTCTTTTTCGTTATTTAAAATAAAGGTGTGTAGTGGTTTACCACTATCGGTCATGCCGTTTTCTGTTAAAATGGCATTTTCGTAGTGTGAATCAAGACGTTTAAACATTTCAACCACTTCGTAATAAGTGGGAGTGTAGTTTTGCTCGTACCTGAGGCTTATTAACGGCTTTTGAGCAAAGGACAAAAAAGTGAAGAGAATAAAATGTACGGGAAGTAGTTTTTTAAGCATCATGATATAGCGATTTTGCAGACGTATTTTGCCTGACTTCAGGTGTTTTTTGAGAAACTTCTTTGCCTGACTATTTCACAAGAACCACGGAGAAGTCACAGGCCAGCGCCGGATTTTAAGTACATGAAAATTATTTCCGCTTTAAATTCAAATACGAATATTTAAAATCATTCTTTTCGTCGTAAAATTCTTCACGTGCCTCTTCATCCCATTCACTAAAGTCAATCTCGGGAAAATAAACATCGGCATTGAAGGATTTGTGTACCAGGGTTAAATACAGTTTCCCGGCCATGGGATAAAATTGTTTATAGATCATTCCGCCACCAATTACAAAAGCTTCCTCTTCCGATTTAACTTTGGCAATGGCCTCTGCAATGGAAAAAACAGTTTCGCAACCCGGGAAAACATCCTCCTTATTGTCGGTAATTACAATGTGACGACGATTGGGCAGCGGCCATTTGGGCAGGGAAAGCAAGGTGTTTCGTCCCATAATTATCGTGTGACCACTGGTAATTTCTTTAAAGCGTTTTAAGTCGTTCGGCAAATAAAAAAGTAGTTCGTTGTTTTTCCCAATGGCAAAATTTTCGGCAATGGCAACTATAATGGATATGTTTTTCTGAATCATATACGAAGTGATTATTGAAAATATTAAACGGCAACAATTCCCTTAATATGCGGGTGCGATTCGTAATCGACCAATTCAAAATCTTCAAATTTAAAATCAAAAATATTTTTGATATCAGGATTTATCTTCATTGTTGGCAAAGCGAATGGTTCTCTCGACAGTTGAAGTTTCACCTGCTCAATATGATTCGAATAGATATGAGCGTCGCCAAAAGTATGAACAAAATCGCCCGGTTTTAATTCCGTCACCTGGGCCATCATCATGGTTAATAAAGCGTACGAAGCAATATTAAAGGGAACTCCCAGAAAGGCATCGGCACTTCGCTGATACAATTGGCAGGAAAGTTTGCCATCTGCCACATAAAATTGAAAAAGAATATGACACGGAGGTAAGTTCATTTGGTTGAGTGCACCAACATTCCAGGCACTTACAATATGTCGTCTTGAATCGGGATTGTTTTTGACTGCTTCGATAACATCACTTATCTGGTCGATTTGTGTATCGTCGGAGGCAGACCAATTTCGCCATTGCGATCCGTATATTGGCCCAAGGTTTCCATCATCGTCAGCCCATTCGTTCCAGATCCGCACACCATTATCCGTCAGGTATTTAATGTTGGTGTCTCCGGCCAAAAACCACAATAGCTCGTGAATAATTGATTTTAGGTGCAGCTTTTTAGTGGTTACCATTGGGAATCCTTCACTTAAGTCAAAACGCATTTGATGCCCAAACCGACTAATGGTTCCGGTCCCGGTGCGGTCTTCTTTTTCTGTTCCTTTCTCTAAAATAGTCTCCAACAAATCTAAATACTGCCTCATAGTCTTTCTATTTTCTGCAAAAATATGGTTTTGAAAAAAGTTGTCTCGGAATTGATACAGATAAATATCCACAAATGTTTAAAGGTTGTTAACTTTCAAAGCACCACAAATGTTTATTATTCCTCCGGATTAATTGTTGCACCACACTTTTTGCAAAACACCGCATCGTCGTCGTGTGCAGAGTAAAGGCATTGTGGGCAAACCTGTGTGTTCCGTTTTAGTGATGGATTAATAATTTCTGCCGTAACAATTCCGGTGGGTACGGCGATTATCGCGTAGCCCATGATCATTACTATGCTGGCAAAAAACTGTCCCATTGGAGTATCGGGGCTGATGTCGCCATATCCAACAGTGGTAAGCGTTACAATTGCCCAGTATATACCGCGGGGGATACTTGTAAATCCATGTTGCGGACCTTCGACGATGTACATTATAGTGCCAATAATAATGACCAGAATAATTACAAAAAATATGAAAACACTAATTTTTTCACGGCTTGCCCAAAGCGCTTTGGCCAGGGTGCGACCGGCATGTGTATACCGGGTAAGCTTTAAAATACGGAAAATCCGGAGTAAGCGAAGGATGCGAATAACAACCAGGCTATGAGAACCAATAATAATCAAACCCATATAGGTTGGGATAACCGAAAGGAAATCGATTATGCCATAAAAGCTGAAAATGTAACGAAATGGTTTATTTACAATTGCAATTCTTAAGATATATTCCAGGGTGAAAATCAAGGTAATTATCCATTCAAGAATTTTAAGGGGTTGCTGGAAATTGGTGCTTATTGTCGGAACGCTTTCGAGCATTACCAATGCAACACTTATAAGAATGACAATAAGAAGCGAAACATCAAAAAATTTGCCGGCTGGTGTGTCGGCTTCGAATATTATGTCGTAAATCTTTTGTCGGGTATCTTTCATACAGCGGTAATCGGTCTAAAGATACAATTTTTTAAGAACAGGACTAAGCCGAAATCCCGTTTTTGGGCAGTATTACTTGGGGTACTTTCAAAAAAAAGCCTTCCCTGCGAACAGAGAAGGCTCTACAATATATAGGTTGGTTTTTTCTAAAGCACGGTTTCAACTTCCTGGTAGGGTAAGTCAAACGCTTCAGCGACTCCTTCGTAAACAACTTTTCCTTCAACCACATTCAACCCTTTACGCAGGGGTTCATTATCGATACAAGCTTGTTTCCACCCTTTTTCTGCAATCTGAATGGCATAAGGAAGCGTGGCATTTGTTAATGCTATGGTCGAGGTGCGTGGCACAGCACCCGGCATATTGGCCACACAGTAATGCAATACATCATCGACAAAGAAAGTAGGATCGGCATGAGTTGTCGCAACAGTGGTTTCAAAACAACCACCCTGGTCAACGGCAACATCTACCATAACGGTTCCCGGTCTCATGATTTTTAACATTTCTTTTGTAACCAGGTGTGGTGCTTTTGCACCCGGAATCAATACTGCACCAACAATTAAATCGTGTGTTTTAATCATCTCGCGAATATTGAATTCATTACTCATCATGGTATTCACATTGGCCGGCATAATGTCATCTAAGTACCGTAAGCGTGGCAGGGAGATATCCATAATTGTAACGTCGGCACCCAGTCCTGCCGCCATCTTTGCCGCTTCTGTACCCACAATTCCACCACCGATAATTAGTACTTTAGCCGGGGGTACTCCGGGAACACCACCCAAAAGAACACCGTAGCCTCCATATGTTTTTTCCAGGTATTTGGCTCCTTCCTGTATGGACATTCGGCCGGCAACCTCACTCATGGGTACCAGTAACGGGAGTGAACGGTCGGGCAGTTCAACGGTTTCGTAAGCCAGGCAAACCGAACCATTTTCAATCATTGCATTGGTAAGTGCTTCGCCTGAGGCAAAGTGGAAATAAGTGTATAATATCTGGCCTTTTTTTATCAGTTTGTATTCCGGCTCAATGGGTTCCTTAACTTTGATGATCATTTCAGCAATGCTGTATACATCTTCAATGGTAGGAAGCATTTTGGCACCTGCCCGAATGTAATCTTCATCGGGGAAACCACTTCCGTTACCACCACCGGCCTGAATATAAACCTCATGTCCGCGTTTTACCAATTCTGCCGCTCCGGCCGGTGTAAGGGCGATGCGGTTTTCGTTGTTTTTGATTTCCTTTGGAACTCCTATTATCATCGTTGTAAAATATTAAGTTTTATTTCGGGATCAAAAATAGACCACTCCTCAACACTAAAACATGATAAAAATTAATGATTTACTACATTTTTCATTGAAAATGAAGTTTATAGAGTGACTATTAATAATTTAGAAGTTAACTTTTCAATAAGATATCAAATTGTCTGAAATTTTTGATTACCAATTTCAGATTGATAGTCTTATATTTGCTTTCTTCAAATTTATATTATATAACATGCCTACAGTATCAGAAAGGGGACGGATAATGCCTGATTCACCCATCAGGAAATTAGCACCTTTAGCGCAAAAAGCGAAAGAGAAGGGGACTAAAGTTTTTCATTTAAACATCGGGCAGCCCGATTTACCAACTCCTCCTGAAGCGCTTGCGGCAATCAGAGCTTTCGATAAAAAGATTTTGGAGTATACCCCCAGCGAGGGAATCTTGTCTTTCCGGCAGAAGTTGGCAAAGTACTATCATAAATTTAAAATCGATGTGGATGTGGATGACATCATTGTGACATCGGGTGGAAGCGAGGCAGTAACTTTTGCATTTATGAGTTGCCTCGATCCGGGTGATGAAATAATTGTCCCCGAGCCTGCTTATGCAAATTACGAAGCTTTCGCTATCCTGGCGGGTGCAAAAATTAAATCGCTGGCTGCCGATATTGAAGAGGGATTTGCCTTGCCTCCGATTGAGGAGTTTGAAAAGTTGATCACTCCAAAAACCAAAGGGATCATGATTTGTAATCCCAATAATCCAACAGGGTATTTATATACCCAGGACGAGATGAATGCCATTCGCGATTTGGTGAAGAAGTATGATCTGTATTTGTTTTCTGATGAGGTTTACCGCGAATTCTGTTACACCGGTGCTCCTTACATTTCTGCTTTTCATTTGGAAGGCATTGAGCAAAACGTAGTTTTGATCGACTCGGTTTCGAAACGTTACAGTGAGTGCGGGCTGCGCATTGGAGCCTTGATCACGAAAAATGAGGCCGTAAAAACCAACGTGATTAAGTTTTGCCAGGCGCGTTTAAGCCCACCACTTATTGGTCAAATTGCTGCCGAAGCTTCGCTGGATGCCGATCCTGAGTACATGCTTAGAAACTACAATGAATATGTGCAGCGGAGAAAATTCTTGATCGATGGTTTGAATCGAATCAATGGTGTTTATTCGCCAATTCCAATGGGAGCGTTTTACACGGTTGCCCGGCTTCCCGTTGATAATGCCGATAAGTTTTGCGAATGGTTACTTGCCGAATTTGAATTTGAAAACCAAACTGTCTTTTTGGCTCCGGCATCGGGTTTTTATACCGGATCGGACAAAGGGCAGGATGAGGTGCGTATTGCCTATGTTTTGAACAAAAATGATTTGGCAATATGTTTAAAGATTTTGGACGAAGCCTTAAAGGTTTATCCAGGCAGCAGTGTGCAGACAGCTGTTGCAGATGCAAGTAGCAAGCAGTAGTTCGCTATTGATGAACTATAAAATCCGGACTGAATGTGCAGCCCGGATTTTTTATCTGTACAAATCCTTCAGTACTCTTTTTCTTTTTTAGCTCAGATTTTTTACTCTTTCCATGGCTTCCAGTACATTTTCTCTATCGGCAAATGCAGAAAAACGGAAATAGCCTTCTCCGGCGGGTCCGAATCCTGATCCCGGAGTTCCAACAACGTTGGCTTCATTTAAAACTTTATCGAAGAAATCCCATGAAGACATGTTGTTCTTGGTTTTTACCCAGACATAAGGAGCATTTACACCTCCATAAACATCGTAACCAATTTCTGCCAGGCTGGCGCGCATGATTTTTGCATTTTCAAGGTAATAGGCAATTACTTCAGCAACTTCTTTTTTCCCCTCATCGGTATAAATAGCCGCGGCTGCCTTTTGTACCGGGTACGATACCCCGTTGAATTTAGTCGACTGGCGACGGTTCCAAAGTGCTTTAACCGAATGTGCATTCCCCGCCGAATCGTACGCAAGCAGCTCTTCAGGGATTACCGTAAATGCACAACGCGTTCCGGTAAAACCGGCTGTTTTTGAGAAACTCCGGAATTCGATGGCTACTTCTTTAGCACCTTCAATTTCGTATATCGAGCGTGGAATACCTTCTTCAGTAACAAAGGCTTCATAGGCTGCATCGTATAAAATAATTGCCTTTTTTTCGATGGCATAATCCACCCACTTTTTCAATTCTTCTTTTGTGGCTACAGTTCCTGTGGGATTATTTGGATAGCACAGGAAAATCAGGTCGGGAGTCTCACCCGGAAGCTCAGGAATGAAATGATTCTCCTTGGTGCAAGGCATATAAATAATACCATCGTAATATCCGTTTTCCCCACAAGCGCCTGTTTTCCCGCTCATTACTGTGGTGTCGGCATAAACCGGGTAAACCGGATCGCAAATGGCAATTTTATTGCTGCCACCAAAAATCTCCTGAATATTCCCGGTATCGCATTTCGATCCATCAGAAACAAAAATTTCACCGGCCGAAATGTCAACGTTATTGTCCTGGTAGGCGTTTTTAGCAATGGCTTCGCGAAGGAAAGCATAGCCTTGCTCAGGTCCGTAGCCTTTAAAGGTTTCGCCTAAGGCCATTTCGTCAACACCTTCGTGGAACGCCTTTACAACACTGGGAACAAGAGGTTGTGTGACGTCGCCAATCCCCATTTTAATCACTTTTTTGTCAGGATTTGCGGCGATAAATTCGCTCACTCTTCTCCCAATCTCCGGGAAAAGATATCCTGCCTGAAGCTTCAGGTAACTTTCATTAATTAATGCCATATCTGTCTGTTTTTTATAAATTTCAAAATCGGACTCCAAAGATAAAAAATATTACCTGCCTGTCTTTTAGATCGTGAATGGCGTAAGGCTTATTTAGATTTATTTAATGCAAGCTGACTTTGGACTCTTGTCATTTCCATTCTTCGGTTGAATAGGAGAAATCTGCCCGCAGTTATGGTGGTCTTTTGGCCAAATCAATATCTTTACGGCATGCGATACAAAATACCCATTGAAATAGTGGAACTCGAATCGGAGAATTATCACCTGATGGTAAGATCAGTTTTTGAAGATGGCACAAATGGAAATTGGATTATTGACACAGGCGCATCCAAATCGGTTTTCGATAAAAACCTGGCAGAATACTGCCTGGTAAGTGAAGATGAAACTGAAGAGCTGTATTCGGCAGGCATATCAGATGAGCCGATGACAACGGCAATGGGATACATGAAGATATTTTCATTGGATAGATTCAAAGTGGAAAATATGAAAGTGGCCTTGCTGGATTTAACGCACATTAACGAAGTTTATGCAAAAGCAGCCGATTTAAAAATTTGTGGTTTAATGGGGAGTGATTTTTTGCTGGAATATAATGCAGTTATCGATTACAGGCGAAAACGCCTTGTGCTGTCAAAGTAAGTGCGATTCAACTTCTGCTTTCTCGTCTTTTATAAGTGCCGGATAATCGGCATTCATCACAGAAACTCTTTTGAATCCGTGAACAGTAACTCTTTCTGAGTTAAAAGTCTTACCTGTTAATCCTTCAACAATTTCACCAAAGAGCAATGAGCCGTAAATAAACAAGTTGTGCATAAAACACTGAACTTAAACCATATGCTTCAAATTTAACATCTTCATTTTTGGAAACCTGAAATGTTTAGGTATATTTGCTCCGCTTAAAAAGAAAATATTGGATTTCAAAGTATACATAACAAAACGAATTTTGGCCCAATTGGCTTTATTTATAGCTATAATTGGTGCTGCCGTTTTGCTTGATGTTTATTTTGAAAAGAATCCTGCAGAACTCAAAAATATGCAGGCTGAAAATGAGCAGCAAGCCAAAGAAACCGGAGGTATTTATTTCATTGCACAAACCGGTTCCACAAGTGTGAAAACTTCTGCTCAGAAAACCTCACTTCGGAAATTGCAGGTACAGTCGCACGATAAATTTCTCAGGAAATATCATCAGGTCAGAAATTACCAGGTGCTTAAAGCTGAGGTTCAACCACAAACCACCCCCATTATTCTGTCCTACCACTACCTGGTATTTCTGAATTACTTTTTCACCCAGCCCGACGAAGATTCGTTGGCATAATAATTCTTCCTTTATAATCAGGATTATAGAGATTGAGTGCTGTTTTGTGCTCAGTGAGTTCAGGTTGAATTCAATCCTTTTCAAATAGATATTACTTAAAAATAAATAAACATTTAAATTAAAATCAAATGCAAAACAAAGGTGCAATTTTAACATTTGCAATTCTGTTGGCTGCTGTCTGCTTTTACCAGTTATCATTTACCTGGAAATCGAAGCAAATTGAGAAAGATGCCATCGAATATGCACAGGGTAATCCGGAAGCGGAGTTTAATTACCTTGATTCTATGAAAAGTGAAGTGGTTTATAACTTCCTTGGCTTGAAAAAATTTACTTACAAGGATGTCCGTGAGCTGGAAATGAACCTGGGACTTGACCTTAAAGGGGGTATGAATGTTACCCTTCAGGTTGAAGTGAAGGATATCATTCTTGCCATGTCGAATTACAGCGACGACGAAACTTTTAACAAAGCACTGGCAAACGCAAGCGAGTTGCAAAAAAACAGCCAGGCAGACTTTGTTACTTTGTTTGGCCAGGCTTTTGAAGAAATTGATCCAAATGCTAAATTGGCCTCAATCTTTAATACCCTGGAACTTCGTGACCAAATTAATTTTAACACAACCAATGCCCAGGTTTTAGGTATTATTCGTACCGAAACTGATGCTGCCATCGATAATGCTTTTAACATTATCCGTACGCGTATCGACCGTTTTGGTGTTGCACAACCCAATATTCAGCAGTTGCAAACCCGTGGTCGTATTTTGGTTGAATTGCCGGGAGTAAAAGATCAAAACAGGGTTCGTAACCTCTTGCAGGGAACTGCAATGTTGGAATTCTGGGAAACTTATGAAAACCAGGAAGTTTATCCATTTATGCTTCAGGCAAATGCCAAAATTGCAGAAATGGAAACTTCAACTGTTGAGCCGGCTACCACCGAAGAACAGGCAGATGAAGCTACTGAAGAGAGCGCTGAAGAAGAAGAATCTTCGTTATTGGAAGAGTTGGAGGCGGGAGCCGAAACGGATTCGACAGCTGTTGACGGTTTGGCTGATTTCCAGAAACAATATCCCTTATTTGCGGTGTTAAATCCAAGTACCGATCAAACAGGGCAGTTATTTCCTGGCCCATCAGTTGGTATGGCGCACGCAAAAGATACTTCGAAAGTAAATGCGTATTTGAATCACCCACAGGTGAGAAGTATTTTCCCACGCGATATGCAGTTTAAATGGACTGCCAAATCGGTTGATGAGGCAGGTACTTACTACCGTTTAATTGCATTAAAAGTTACCACACGCGATGGTCGTGCCCCGCTTGACGGTGATGTAATTACCGATGCGCGTCAGGACTTCGATCAATTTGGTTCAAATCCTGAGGTTTCTATGCAAATGAACAGCGAAGGTGCGAAAGTATGGCAACGTATGACCAAAGAAAATGTGGGTAAATCCATTGCCATTGTTTTGGATGGTTATGTGCGTTCTTTCCCAACGGTAAATGGTGAGATTCCTGGTGGACGCTCAAGCATTTCAGGATTGGAAAGCATTGAAGAGGCAAAAGACCTTGCAAACGTTCTGAAGTCGGGTAAAATGCCGGCTGCAGCTCATATTATTCAAGAGGATATCGTTGGTCCTTCTCTGGGACAGGAGGCAATTGACAGTGGTTTGATTTCGTTTCTTATTGCCTTTGCCCTTGTATTGGTCTACATGTTATTCTTTTACAGTAAAAATGCAGGATTGGCAGCAAACATTGCTCTAATTGCCAACATGTTCTTCATTTTTGGAATTCTTGCATCACTAGGTGCGGTTCTGACCTTGCCTGGTATTGCCGGTATTGTACTTACGATTGGTATGTCGGTTGATGCGAACGTACTTATTTACGAGCGTGTTCAGGAAGAACTTCGGGCAGGTAAAGGAGTTAAACTGGCAATAGCCGATGGTTACAAAAATGCATATTCGGCAATTATCGATGGCCAGGTAACCACATTATTAACCGGTGTTGTTCTTTACTTATTCGGTTCTGGTCCAATTAAAGGTTTTGCCACCACACTTATCGTTGGTATCATGACTTCTCTTTTCTCGGCAATTTTCCTGACACGTTTAATTTTCGAATGGCAATTAAATAAAGGTGGACGCATTCTATTTGCTTCAAGAAAGACGGAGAACTGGTTGCGTAGCACCAAAATCAAATTCCTCGAAAAAAGAAAAATGTTCTATGTAATTTCAGGTGCATTCATTATTCTTTCCATTGGTTCATTCTTTGTTCGTGGATTAAATTATGGTATTGACTTCAAAGGTGGTCGTACTTATGTGGTTCGTTTCGAAGAAGATGTAAAAGTTGCAGAGGTGCAAAATGCCCTGGCAGCTGTTTTTGAAACCGCACCCGAGGTGAAAACATTTGGTGAAACTAACCAGGTGAGAATTACAACAGACTTTAAAATTGATGACGATAGCGAAAACGTTGATAATGAAGTTGAAGCCCTGTTAATGAAAGGCCTTCAGGATGGAGGATTCATCGACAATAGCGTTTCTCTGGAACAATTTACCGAAGATTACCAGTTGAGTTCGCAAAAAGTTGGGCCAACCATTTCGGATGATATTCGTAGGGATGCTGCCATTGCAATTGGCTTCTCCTTAATCATTATTTTCTTGTATATCCTGGTTCGTTTCCGCGATTGGCAATATGGTTTGGGTGCTGTGGCTGCCCTGGCACACGACTCCTTAATCGTATTGGGTATATTCTCGTTGCTCTATGGAGTTCTTCCATTCTCGCTGGAAATTGACCAGGCCTTTATTGCGGCAATTCTTACGGTGCTTGGATATTCCATTAACGATACTGTGGTAGTATTCGACCGCATCAGGGAATTCCTTGGATTGCACCCGAAACGCGACCGTGAAGAGAATGTGGATATGGCTCTAAACAGTACATTGCGCCGTACATTTAGTACCTCTTTATCAACTTTCGTAGTGCTGTTGGCCATCTTCCTCTTTGGTGGAGCTACCATCCGTGGATTTACATTTGCATTGTTGATTGGTGTTATGGTAGGTACCTATTCGTCACTTTTCATTGCAACGCCAATTGCTTACGATACACGTAAGCGTGTGGCTAAAGTAATTGGAAAGAAAGGCAAGAAGTAAACAATAACAAAGTTGAAGTCGGAAGCCGAAAGTGCGAAGTAAAATTACTTCCCGGTTCGGACTTCCGACTTCTGTCTTTTTTTATCTTTGTGTTCTAAACTTGAGTCGATGAAATATTTATTATTCATAAGTGGTGGCGAAATTGTTTTAGTTATGTTGCTAGCCTTGCTGTTTTTTGGCGCAAAGGCTATACCCGACATTGCAAAAACTCTGGGAAAAGGGATGCGTGAATTCAAGAAAGCCACCAACGAAATTAAACGCGAAATAAACGAGCATACATCGGATATTAAGAAAGATATAGACGACGTTTCTTCAACGGTAACAAAAGAAACCAAAGAAATAAAAAATGGTATTACCGACCAATTTGAAGATTAACGTAAACCGATATAATCTCTTTTTTTGATGATAGTACTTTACATATTGCTTCTACTGGCTTGTTTCGTTTTACTGGCCCGTGTTGTCGATCTGTTTTTTATTTCATCCCTCGACAAGATTTCAAAAGACCTTCGTCTTTCGAGCGATGCAGCAGGAGCGACTTTAATGGCAGTTGGCTCGAGTGCTCCCGAATTGTTTGTGGCCTTGTTTGCCGTATTAAAACCCGGAGATCATCAGGTTATAGGCATTGGCAGTATTGTGGGAAGTGCCATCTTTAATTTGTTGGTAATCGTTGGGGCTTCTGCTTTAATTCGTAAAGCCACACTCACCAGAATCCCGGTTATCCGGGACTTGATTTTTTATTCCATTGCAGTGGCTCTTTTGGTTTTTTTCATATGGGATGGTAAGCTCGAATTGTGGGAAACCGGAGTATTTCTGGCTGTGTATGTTGTTTACGTTTTTGCGGTTATTAAATGGCGAAAGTGGTTCCGGTATACCGATAGAATAAGCGAAGAAGAGCCGGAGTCGGAATGCCAGCCAAAGGGATTTTTAGGACTCTACGACAGGGTGCTGTGTTTTATTTTCCCAAAGCCCAAGCACTACTACCGGGTATTTTTTATATCCATTGCTTTAATTGCGGCATTAAGCTGGGCACTGGTTGAACTGGCTATTGTTATTTCACACGAATTACACATTCCGGAGGCAATTATAGCATTAACTGTTCTTGCCATTGGAACTTCGGTTCCCGACTTGTTCTCGTCACTTATTGTAGCAAAACAAGGCAGGGGTGAAATGGCCGTAAGCAATGCAATTGGCTCCAATATTTTTGACATACTGGTAGGACTCGGATTGCCATTTATTATTGTTATGAGCCTCTCGGGCGGCGTAATTCAAGCCGGTGGCGATTTAATGAGTTCAACCTTCATCTTGTCAGGATCAGTGATCCTTTTAATCATTCTTTTGGTTTCACTAAAATGGCGAATTGGCAAATTTACAGGCTTTGTACTTTTGGCAGCCTATGTTTTTTATGTTGCCAATGAAATACTAAAACTCTACGGATTAGGTTTAATATTCTAAAACCATTGCCTTGATTAAAGCACAAGAAATAAAAAAGTCCTTCGGACAGCTGGAGGTTTTAAAGGGGATAAACCTGGAAATTCCAAAAGGGAAGTTGTATTCAATTGTTGGTGCAAGTGGTGCCGGTAAAACTACCTTGCTTCAAATACTGGGAACACTCAGCAAACCTGATAGTGGTGAAATATTCTTTAACGAGAAAAGAATATCTTCCTTTTCAGAAAAAGAACTCGCAGCATTTCGGAATAAAGAAATTGGTTTTGTTTTCCAATTTCACCATCTGCTGCCGGAATTTACCGCCCTTGAAAATGTTTGCATCCCGGCATTTATAGCAAAAACACCAAAGGACAAAGCGGAAGCAAGGGCTAAGGAGTTGATTGCATATTTAGGACTGGCCGATCGTATGGAACATAAACCTGCCGAGCTCTCGGGTGGAGAAAAACAACGTGTGGCCATGGCACGTGCCCTGGTTAATAGTCCTTCGGTAATTATGGCCGATGAACCATCAGGGAATCTCGATTCGGCAAACCGCGACGAATTACACGAATTGCTTTTTAAACTTCGTGACGATCTGGGGCAAACCTTTATAATTGTTACCCACGATGATCATTTTGCCGAAAGATCGGATCGCATTATACACATTAAAGACGGAGTGATTGAATAAGGATCGCATCCAAATATTCCTGAGGCTACATCCGGTCATTTCTTAGGGAAAACCGTATCTGAAATTCATAAATTAATAGGTGCAGAATACATGGAGATGGTTGAAAGTTTGAAAAATTTCCTGGACGAAAAGGTAGAAGAGTTTAATCGCCCCGGCTTTATTGAAACCGATCCGATACAGGTTCCCAAACAATTCTCAGAAAAAGAAGACATTGAAATTGCCGGATTTCTAACGGCGACCATATCCTGGGGAAATCGTGCGGCAATTATTAAAAATGCTTTGCGATTAATGGCCATGCTCGATAATCAGCCTTTCGATTTTATTATGCATGCGACAGAAATGGAGATCGACCGGCTCAGACGATTTGTACACCGTACATTTAATGGTGAAGATTGCATTTATTTTATTTATTCACTTCGGAATATCTATGCAAATCATAAGGGCTTACAATCTGTTTTTGAAAATGGTTTTCAAAAAGAAAAAAGCATAAAATCGGCACTGGCACATTTTTACCAAATCTTTTATGAGTGGGAGGGGGAGCGCACGCGAAAACACATCTCGAATGTGCAAAAAGGAGCTTCGGGCAAACGCCTGAATATGTACCTTCGATGGTTGGTTCGTGATGATAATAAGGGAGTTGATCTTGGTTTGTGGAATGGAATTCCAACATCGGAATTGATGTTGCCCCTGGATGTGCACACTGGAAATGTGGGAAGAAAATTAGGATTGTTAACACGAAAATCCAACGATTGGAAAGCTGTGGAGGAACTTACTGCTGCCTTAGGTAAATTCGACAAAAACGATCCTGTGAAATATGACTTTGCACTTTTTGGTTTAGGCGTATTCGAAAAATTCTAATTTTGTAGCTTGGCTAATAACAATTATTTTCAGTTCAAACAGTTCACTATTCAGCAGGAAAAGGCTGCAATGAAGGTGGGTACCGATGGAATACTTTTGGGGGCATGGGTAAATACAGCCCATTGCAAGCAAATTTTGGATGTGGGAACAGGAACCGGTTTAATCGCCCTGATGTTGGCGCAACGAACCTGGGCCAATATCACGGGTATTGAGATGGAAGAAAAGGCAGCCTTGGAAGCCCGACAGAACATTGCTGATTCTCCCTGGGAAAACAGGATTAATGTTCAGCATATTTCTTTGCAAAAGTTTACAAAATCAGCTGCAAATACCTTTGACTTAATTATCTCGAATCCTCCTTTTTTCAGTAATGCTTTAAAGGCTGAGCATGAGAACAGGACACTTGCCCGTCATAATGATTCCCTGCCATTATCTGATTTGGTTTCATGTTCATTCCGTTTATTAAATCCGGACGGTCGACTTGCCGTAATTTTACCTCCCGAACAGGCGAAGGAACTGGAGGTTGTGGCCTGTGAAAAAGAATTCACTTTAATCCGGGAAACAGAAATAAGACCCAATAGTCGTAAAAAAGTAAACCGGATTTTATTGGAATTCAGTAAAAAAGAAGCAGCCTTGGAAAAAGACTGCTTAACGATTTATGGTGAAAATGGAGAATATACAAAACCATTTAAATCTCTTACAAAAATTTTTTACCTGAGGTTTTAGACCAAATACAAAAAGGGATTAAAAATCTTATCCATTTTTGTGGAGAAATTACGAATAGCTTCGTGGTCCACTTTCGATGTGCTGCTTTCGATTTTTGAGACTTTCTTAATAATCATTCTCTGAAACCCTGACATTTTCTCAAAATCAAACTCTCCACCAAAACATGCTGTGGCTTTGGCCTTGCGACGAAGTATTTCGGGAAATGCATCATTAAACTGTATTTGTGCTTTATGCCCTTCTTCCATGCAGCAAATAAATAAACCCAGTTCTTTATTACTGAGCTCGTCAATGTTTTTATTGCAGAATCGTCTTACCGTTTTCTGAATACGTCCTGCATGGATAGAACCGCCAATTATTATG
Source organism: Draconibacterium sp. (assembly GCA_041546215.1). Classification (GTDB taxonomy): domain Bacteria; phylum Bacteroidota; class Bacteroidia; order Bacteroidales; family Prolixibacteraceae; genus Draconibacterium. The sequence goes on from JBFEWU010000004.1 coordinate 41,809, forward strand.
CGATCGAAACCGTGCACTTTCGGATGGGGCTCTTTTTTTAAATTAACTAATTGAACATCTCCTCCAAGAAATTCTTTCAGTTCGAGGGCTGTTTTTTCAGTGCATCCGTGAGTTGTTGAATAAGTAACTAGTGTTTTCATTTGGATTGTTGTTTAATGGCTTTTAGTGTGTAATAAAAAAATGTGATCTGGCTTAGAATAATTCTATCTAAATTTACGGGATGCATATGAACATTCGTGTTAAAAATCGGTTAAATCTCTAAAATTACCGGCCAAAATAAAATACCAACAAGTCTTTTGTTTAAAATTATTTACTTTTGCATTCAAATATAAAGAAGATACACTATGATGATTGATATGAAACCAGAGGTACAACTTGATACGAATTATTACAAAGTATTAGATCTTAAACATTTAACAGAACACACCTTTGTACTTACTTTGCCCAAAAGCCGGTTTAAATTTGTGGCCGGGCAGCACATTTCCCTGTCCATTTCTGGTGATTATCAAAGTCGCGAATATTCCATTTACAGTGCTGAAGAAGGAGAAAACCTGCAGGTGCTTGTGAAAGAGGTTGAGGGTGGATATTTCTCGCCAAAATTAAAACATCTTAAAGTTGGTGATATGGTGGAGATTCACGGACCCTTCGGGAAATTTGGATTGGATGAGAAAAGGAAACACACACACAAACATGTTTTTATTGCAAGTGGGACCGGAATTGCACCTTTTCACAGTATTGTAAAAAGTTATCCTGGATTGGATTACCATTTAATACACGGAGTTCGCTTTGTTGAGGAGGGTTACGAAAAAGAGGAATACGCTGCCGATCGTTTTACACTATGTACCTCGCGCGACGACCGGGGCAGCTTTAAAGGGCGTGTAACCGACTATTTAAAGGAAACAGAGTTTGACGAAAAGACCTGTTTTTATTTGTGTGGAAACAGCGATATGATTTTCGACTCGATGGAAATTCTTCAGGACAAAGGGTTTGGTCGCGAAAATGTGAATGTTGAAGTTTATTTCTAAAAGAGAAAAACGATGTAATACTCAGGCCAATAAGAAAATGGTCATCCTCAATGAAATGAAGATGACCATTTTTTTATGAAACGATTGAATCCGGGAGAACACTATTTGGAATCAATTTTTTCTCCAAAAGCCAAATCGCCTGCATCTCCCAATCCCGGCACAATGTATGATTTTGGTGTCATCTCCGGATCAATAGCTCCCAACCACAGGGTAACATTATCTGCCTTTATGTTTTCTGTTACATAATCAACACCTTCCTGGCTGGCAATAATAGCTACCAGGTGTACATGCGAAGGTGTTCCCTTACTAAATAGGGCTTCGTATCCAATTTCCATCGACTTGCCCGATGCCAGCATTGGATCTGATAAAATAACAATTTTGTTCTCGAGCGAAGGAGAAGCCATGTATTCAAATTCAATTTCGAATTCACCATTTTCCGAATATTTTCTAAAAGCAGAAATAAAACAATTTTCGGCGCGGTCGAAGATGCGTAACAAGCCGTTGTGCGATGCCAAACCGGCACGAAGGATGGTTGCTAAAACAGGCTGATGGCTCAATTTTGGTACTTCGGCAACTCCCAATGGCGTTTGTACCTTTGTAACGGCAAAAGGCATTTCTTTACTGATTTCATACGCAAATAATTCACCAATCCGGTTTAAGTTGTCCCGAAAACGAAGCGGATCGGTTTGAATTGAAATGTCGCGAATTTCTGCCAGATATTGGTCTAGAATTGAATGGTTATTGCCCAGAACTTTTATTTCCATATTGCTATTAATTAGGTGAAAATTACATCGCCATCACCGTCCTGAAACTGAATTGCCTCGCTGTTATTTAGCTCAAACGTGCTGTAAATTTTCTGTCCGTATTTTTTCAGATGCAAAAATGGGAATTTTCTTTTAAACAGCTCTTTAGCCAGCTCTTTTTTATAAAAAGTTGCTACTTCTATTTTATTTTGTTTACAAAACAATTTAAAATAGGAAGCAATATCTTTTGTTAAAACATCGGGTACATTCCAGTAAAGTGTTTTTAAATGTCCTTCACGAACCGAGAATATGAAAAATCCCAAAAATTGGTCGTTTGAAAACACTTTGACGGTGTGGTACTTAAATGATGCAGAGAATGATGAAAAGCAGTATTTCTTATTCCATTCTGACTGTTCTGATGAAATCCAGGGATAGGAAAAAATCCATCGGAATTCTTTCTCGTTCCGCTTGAGAATGGATCCGGTGGTTTTAATGGATCGATAACATTGTTCATCCGGATATTCCATCGATTCAAATTTAATCCTGGAATTTTCTTTCGCTTTACAGAAACACAAGCGAGCCTGGCTAAACATTGAAATTAGCCCATCGATGAGTAAAAAGCCAATTTTGAAAATTAAATTGGAATTGGCTTTTGCAACTAATTTCCGGGTTTTTGGATACAGGTAAGCACGTGCTCCCTGAAATTGAAAAATGGCTTTAAAACACGTGGTTTTTAAGTATAATTTTTCGGAATTTGGGGCATAGTTGGTAAACATCAATTTTCTGTCCCAGCCTTCGTAGGCTTCTTTTAAGAGTTGTTCTGAAAAACCTTTCCTCCTGAAATCAGGATGAACCCAGTTCCCACTGCACCATCCGAATCTAATTTGTTGCTTACCGGAATATACCACGTCGGCAAATAGGCTTCGGAACGCCACCAGTTGATTTTCGACAAATCCCAGATAAAGAACAACATCATCGGGAGCTGCATTGGGATTAGCCAGGTACGATCTTACCCGATTTGGTGAGATTGGAATAGAATCAAATTCGTGAAACATTTTGCTGTTTGCAAACGTCTCCAATTCTTCAAGTCGTATTTTTTCTATTCTTAAATTCAATGTTTTACGCTTGCTTTTCCCAGTATCTTTCTGAGTTTGGAATAAACAAATTCTGTTTTTAACATCCCCTTAAATTCACTTGGTTGCTCAGCCGCATATCGCTGATAATGCGAATCAACTTCGTCAGATTTTATACCAGCTGTACCAAAGCTTATGTCGCAAATATTTTCCTCTTTTAGTTTCCTGATGAAATCGGCTGATACTCCATCGTCGGTAAACGGAAAGGCGAAAGCTTTGATGGCAGGCTTAATATTTTCATTCACCCAATGCATGCTTTTTTGCACATGTTTTAGTTGCTTTTTCTCCGGAATTTTCCAGAATTCCGGGTGTTTGTGGCTATGTCCGCCAATGGTAAATCCTTTTTGCGACAACTCTTTTATTTGCCCGGTGCTTAAATACGGTTTTTCAATTTTCAGGAAAGAGTTAAAATCCAACTCTAAAAGTTCTGCAACTTCATCCAAAACATCACGTTTCGAAAATTCGGTTTGCAGGATGTGTTTCCTGCTTAATCCATTTTTTAAAAGCAGACTTTCTGCTTCTGTGTCGGGATAATTGCACATCTCATGTAAAATTAAGCTGGCTTTGTAACGATGGAATAGCTGTTTGTTGTCTACAAATCCGGAGTTAACGAAAAACGTTGCAGGAATTCCTTTCCGTATTAATATTGGTGCGATAATTTCGGCACATTCACGTAATCCGTCATCAAAACTTAAATGAAATATCTTTTCATCAGTATACGTATTCTTATACAAATCTTCCAGGGAAATGGGTTTGAAGTATTTTAGAAAATAATCGAGTTGCTCCTCAAATTCTTTCTCGTTTATGTAGGGATAGTTTAAAATGTATGGGAGCGTACGGTTGCTTACCAGGTGGTAAAATGGCAAAAATACCGCTGCCGTACTTCCAAAGAGATTTTTTTCCGGCCAGAAGCGACTGATCTGTTTACAAAATAAACGTGGGAAGTGCACCATTCTTAGTTTCGTTTAAACCACTTTAGGAGCAAAGGTAAACGATTAAATTTAAGTTGAAAATAAGTTTCGGGCCTGGCCCCGAAACCCTGATAAAAACGTGCAACTCCCGGAATCATGGATCCCTCAAAATCGAGAATTATATTTTTGCCGGCATTTTGTTCAATGAATTTATGGAGTAGAAAGTACATTCCGCCAAGCTCTGTCCCTGTTTCATCCGATGCGGCATTAAAATAAATGACCCGGTCTTTCCAATGGCAAAAATAAACTGCGGCACAAAGTTGATTGTCGGCAGTGTATACACCATAAATTTTCCCAAATCCTTTATAATGCCCATAAGATATCAGGCTTCTTAAACTGGCCAGATCTTTTCCTCCAATGTCGGCCTGTGAATTTTTGGTTTTAAATTTCAGGTATTCTTCCAAACGAATTCCATCAATAAGCACTAAACCCTGTTTTGCAGTTTTTTTAATATTTCGTTTTGTGTTTTTAGAGAATGAAGCAACGAGTGTCTCAAGATTCTTATTAAGAGGCAGCAGAAAATTATCGCGCGGCAGAAATTGAATTTCCGCTATCTTCTCCAGTGGAATGTTTTCTGAATTCAGATGCATATCTGAGAATCTGTAATTTTCAAAAATGAAATTGTAAAAAGCCTCCGAAACTTTTAATGGAGGTGAAGGGAAAATACCCAATTGTTGGGAATACAATGGTTGATACAAGTATTTGATTCCCATTTTTTCGCGAAAGGGAAGTGGCATTATATATTCATAATCTCCCCAAACAAGGGCATCCCAAACAATGGCCGTCCTGTCGAGGTGCCAGTCGTAAGCATAAATTCTGCAGTTAAGTGAATTGTCAAGACAACGATTCCATTTTTCAGAATCGATATTACTATGCTTTATAAGTCTGAAATTCATTGTTTTATTCATTCTGCATTACTTCCTGCTTTTCATTAACTTATGCCTGGTTTGCCCACTCGAAACCAAGTTTATTCATTTTTTCAAACACTTCCCGGTAACCTGCCCATTGTCCGATATTATTTACCGTTTCGTTGTGCCAAATGCTAACAAATGTACCACCAACATTTTTAACTTCCTGCATAAGACGTATAATTTCTTCCAAGGCTTCATCGGGCGACAGTTGCAGGTAATGGCGCAATGTTCCGTCCATTACCTGGAAAGGAATGATTTTGAGGTTTGTGGCAGTTTCGTGGATTAAATCATAATAATAATAGGGTGTGCATATGCCTCCGCGGAAACCGGTCTGAGCAGAATAGCCCAGGGTGTAATCCTCCGTAATTCCGGCTTTTATGAGTCGCTTATATGTTTTAGGGAATTTCAGCATTAAGAAATGCTGGCGGCTGCTGCATATTTCCCGGCCGATAATCTCTTCCAGACGGTGCTTTTCTGTTTTCAAGCGTTTTCTACCCCCTTTTTTATTGCTTGCGTACGAAGGATGAATGCCAATTTTATATTTCTGTGCTGTTTTTTGAATAAGCTCGCGATAGTCCTTATTGCCATGTGCAATATTTTTATCAAAACGACCGTAATCGGCTAATAAGAAGAAGAATTTTACTTTGTCTTCGTTTCCTCTAAAAACCGAATCTAAATATTCATAGGTATCGTACGGATCTTTTTCTTTTCCTGAAAAAACAGCAATTCGCTTTTTATGTTCTTCCATTCCACCTTTAAAAATGGCGCTGGCCCACGCGGCACCGGTACGCCAAAGTCCCTTGTTTTGGTAGGCAAACGCATTATCAATGTCAATGGTGGATAAAAACTCAAATTTCTTTTCCGGAAACTCCAGCCCGGGATAGTGTTCTTTTAATTTTTTGGACAGTAGTTCGGCCCAGATATTTACAAGCGGTTTTTTTAAGAGATTATATTTGGAGAGAATACTATTTTGTGCCGGGTAACGATTCAATTTATCGCGGTTTTTGTCGGTATACTCTTCATGGCGGGTAACAATATAAAACGACGCGGCAAACGGATCGAATGGCAGTGTCGAGTCTTTTGAACTCTCGCAAAAGTATTTTTTGCCTTCGTACCAAACCGAATTTATGTTTGGCGTAAGCATGGCTTTGCAATGCGTAATCCGGTGGGGTTTTATGTAAAATTCCTCGCCAAATTTCTCAAACGAATAATTGATTTTTGGCAAATCCGACTTTTGAAATTCCAATGAATTTGTAGTAAATGCAATTTCTACCTTTACTATTTGTGTGAACATCAATTTAAAAATGTACTCAATCCGGGGTGTAATTTCTTCGGCATAAATTAGAATCATTCGAGTTTGTTTTAGTTCATCAGTCCTTCGTCGGCAAGACTTAAATAGCTGTTTTGTGCAATAATCAGATGGTCGAGCACCGTTATGTCCATGAGTTCGGCAGCACGCTTTATTTTACGCGTAATCTGTAGGTCGGCATCCGATGCCTGCATGTTTCCTGAAGGATGATTATGGCAAAGAATAATCGCACTTGCCAGTTTTTCAAGGGCATTTTTTAAAATGAGGCGTACATCAATTACCGTTCCTGAAATTCCGCCCTGGCTAATCATAAAGGTATCGATAATTTTATGGCTACGATTGAGTAACATAATCCAAAATTCTTCGTGGTTCAAATCGCCAAGCAGAGGCTGAAAAAAATCGGCAGCATCTTTACTACCAGTAATTTTCCTTCTATTGAAAACTTCAGCATCTTTACGTCGTTTCCCTAATTCCAGTGCGGCGGCAATGCTCACGGCTTTGGCCTCTCCAATGCCGTTAAACGATCTGAAAAAATCGATACCTTTCCGTCCCAGCTCGTTTAAATCGTTATTTACCGCTGCAAGAATGCGCCGTGAAAGTTCAACCGCGGTTTCGTTCAGATTTCCTGAACCGATGAGAATGGCAATTAGTTCAGCATCGCTGAGTGAACGGGCACCCTTGGAAAGCAGTTTTTCGCGGGGCCGGTCTTCAACGGCCCAATCTTTTATGTTGAGTTTTTTGTATTCGCTCATGTGCTCTTACGTTTTCTGAATCCTGTTCGACCATATAAGCAGCCAATTGGAAAATTAGCCATAATAAATGAGTTTTGGAAGTGGTGGTTGATTGTTTCTGAACATATGAGAAAATGGAATGGCTGTCAACAGATATATTCAGGTCCAGGAAACTGAAATCAACAAACATTGATCAACTAAAAAAGCCGCTTCCATCAAACGATGGAAGCGGCTTTTCAAATGCTGTATAAAGAGAGCTGCTAATAAAATTTAGCTCTGTTGTCTTCAATTTCAACTGCATTGCGGTGTACAGTAAATGTTTGTGATGCAATACGGTATGCGGCTGTTTGTGCCAAACGTGTTTGCTCAGCGATAACATTTGCTCCTGCTCCTTCGTTTTCGGCGGTAACTACCACAACGAATACTCCGTTGTTTCCGGCAATTGGTGCGGAAACTTGATCCACGGACAGTGAAGAAACAGTTCCGATAACTGCAGGTTCAACACCAATTCCGGGAATTGAGAACGAGTTAAAGTTGATATTGGTTGCATTCTGAACTTCGGCTTCCAGAGCTGTTGCTATTTCATTCAGGTCCGATTTTCCATGAAGTGCAGTACTTGCTTTTTCCACCAAAAATTCAGCTTTCTTTTGTTTTGTTACGGCCAATTCAACACGGGCTTTAACGTCTTCGAAAGCGGCAACGCCTTCTTCTGTCGCTTCGGCAAGGACTGCAATTACAAAGTTGTCGCCCAATTCAAAAATTGGTGATTCCTGTGTGGTTTGCAAAATATCGCTTTCTTCCGCTTCGTAGGCAGCCCTTATGAGCTGACGTGCATTTTCCAAAGCAACAATCTGACGATCGTTTTCCCCAACTGTAGCAACACGTTTTGTTAAACTTTCTTCTGCAACAGCAGCATTAAATTGTTCTATGGTGGTGTTTTCACCTGCAAATTTGCTGGCTTTTGCGTAAGTATCCTGGTATGTTTTAGTGCTGGGCACAACCTTACGCGTCAGGTAAGCCACCTGAACCTGTGGACTTAATTTTCCTCGTTTGGTAGTTTGTACCAGGTGGATTCCAAATTGTGTGATTACTACTGTAACACTATCGGTTGTGTTATTAAAAGCTGCGTCTTCGAAAGGTTTTACCATTTGTCCGCGGTTAAACCAGCCCAGATCGCCGCCGTTAATTGCTGAACCCTGATCGGCAGAGTTTGCGCGAGCCAAAGCAGCAAAATCAGCACCATTTTCAATGGAAGTTTTTAAGCTGTCGGCAAGGGCTTGTGCAGCAACTGCTTCGGCTTGTGTATTTGCCTGTAATAATATGTGGCGTGCCTCAACAGAGTCAGGCATCATAGCCGACTTATGAAGTTTGGCAATTGTGAATTCATCGTCGTTGGCATAGGGACCAAAAACAGCATTTACTTCTGCTTTTTCGTCGTAAATCCATGTTCCAATATTTTCCGGAAGATCGGCTTTTTTACTCCATACATTTTCAAAATCAACGTCAGAGTTGGAGTTTACGAACTGAACATTGTCTTCTGCTTTTTCGAAATCTGCTTTAATATCGTTGATCCATTCTTCTGCATCTTTGTAGTCAGCTTCCGAAGGAGTTACAGCGTAAGTAATGTACTCAATTCTACGGCTTTTCTCTTTTTTGTATTCATCCTGATTTGCGTTGTAATACGCTTTCATATCCTTTTCAGTAACAGTTACCTGATCGTCGGCCACCGAGCTGAAAGCCAGATTTACATAGTCGAAATTAACGGTTTTGTTTCCGGCATTTGCACTGGCTTGCGCTTCTTCGCTGGTAACATACATTCCCTTTGCAACCATGTTTGTGTATTTCGATTGTGTACGCTCGTCAACAATTTGCTGTTCAATATTCAACCACTGCGCCCGATCTTCAGGACGAACACCGGTTTCCAAACTTTTCAGGAAACGAACCACTGAAGCTCTGTCGAACTGCCCTGTTTCCGGATTGCGGAAGATCTGTTGAACGATTTGGTGAGGATTTGATCCCTGAAGCATGTCGAAAAGTTCGTCGGAACTTATCGCTATCCCAAGCTCATCGTACACATCGCCCATCACAATGTCTCTTATGTTTGTCTGCCACGCTTGCTCTCTAACCTGAGTCCAGGCGTTGTCATCCAACTGGGTTGTTTGGTAGTTTTGTTTGAATATCTCACCCAACTCTTCTACTTGTTTCTGAAATTCAGGATATTGAATCGATTCTCCATCTATTACACCAACTTCTAAACGGTTTCTTTGAAACATCGACGAACCCCCTTGTAACATATCGCCAAGGATAAACGCTGCCAATGAAACACCGATTACAATTGCTACTAATAATCCTGCTTTTGTTCTAATTTTTTGTAACGTTGCCATTGATTTACAGTTGTTTTAATGCAAATTTTATTTGATTTTTTCGAGCTACGAAGATAACAATTTTAACTATTTTACCTC
>JBFEWU010000267.1:0-6589 GCA_041546215.1 Draconibacterium sp.
ACATACTGGTATTTTGATCTTTTTCCATTGGCCCGATGGAACTCGCAAATCCGTCAGCTGACGGATATTCATTATCTTTTGTGTGAACACCATAAAATATTTTTCCCTTCTCATGCTCGTTTCATTCGTATATAATTAGTTTATAATCTTGATTTTCAACGCTTAACATACAGAAAGGTATATGTATTTTTTATGGCCAATGGAACTTGTCCCGTCACATCGGGACTCGTTTCAATAGTAAATTAAAAGATTATCACCATCATTGCCAGGTGTATTCTGATCTCCAAAAATAGACAAAGGCGCTGTAAAAGACAACCACACTATCATTTTAAGCAGGGCATGCCAAAAAATTCTCCTCCCTGATTCAGGAGATTCGCCTTGCCCGTTAAAAAAAGAGGCTGTCTCAAACCTTTTTATACTTTTTGGGGGAAAGGTGTTGAGTTGAAAATATTCAAAAAAAGTTAAGCTTGAACCTAAGAAATCCTAAAATAGAAAACCGTCCCATAAACTTGTTATGAGACGGCCTCTTCAGTATCTATTATTTCTCAAACTTCCGACTTCTGTCTTCCGCCTTCAAACTTTGTATTATTTCACTTCTTCAAAGTCAACATCAGTTACTTCACCATCGTCTTTTGCCTGGCCTTGTTGAGCCCCTGCATCAGGTCCGGGTTGCTGTCCTGCTTCTGGTCCGGGTTGTCCGCCTTGTGCCTGCGAGGCATTGTACATCTCTTGCGAGGCAGCCTGGAATACAGTGTTCAACTCATTCATGGCTGCATCAATTGCAGCTATATCTTTTGAAGCGTGAGCTTCTTTCAACTTTTTCAAGGCATCCTCAATGGGTCCTTTTTTATCAGCTGGCAACTTGTCGCCAAACTCTTTCAGCTGTTTTTCAGTCTGGAAAATCAAACTGTCGGCCTGGTTGATTTTGTCGGCCGTTTCTTTTGCCTGTTTGTCCGCTTCAGCATTTGCTTCAGCTTCTGCCTTCATTCTGTTGATTTCATCATCAGAAAGGCCTGAAGAAGCCTCAATACGGATGGACTGAGATTTACCGGTTGCTTTATCTTTTGCATTTACATGCAGGATACCATTCGCATCGATATCAAAGGTTACCTCAATTTGTGGTATACCACGTGGTGATGGTGGAATTCCGTCCAGGTGGAAACGACCGATGGTCTTGTTACCCGAAGCAATTGGACGCTCGCCCTGCAATACATGAATTTCTACCGAAGGTTGATTATCAGCTGCAGTGGTGAATGTTTCCGATTTTTTTGTTGGGATGGTCGTGTTCGACTCAATCAGTTTGGTCATTACACCACCCATGGTTTCAATTCCCAACGAAAGCGGAGTAACATCCAATAAAAGAACGTCTTTTACCTCTCCGGTTAAAACACCACCCTGAATGGCAGCACCAACAGCCACAACCTCATCAGGATTTACACCTTTCGATGCTTCTTTTCCAAAAAATTGTTTCACTTTTTCCTGGATAGCAGGAATACGCGTTGAACCTCCTACCAAAATTACTTCGTCGATATCGCTTGCAGTAAGACTTGCATTCTGAAGTGCTTTACGGCAAGGTTCTACAATTGCAGTAATATACTTATCGGCCAGTTGCTCGAATTTTGCACGTGTTAAAGTTTTTACCAGGTGCTTTGGAATTCCGTTAACCGGCATAATGTATGGCAGGTTAATCTCGGTTTGTGTAGCACTCGACAACTCGATTTTTGCTTTTTCAGCAGCTTCTTTCAAACGTTGCAATGCCATCGGGTCTTTGCGTAAATCAATACCTTCTTCACTTTTGAATTCGTCGGCCAGCCAATCGATAATTACCTGGTCGAAATCGTCACCACCGAGGTGGGTATCACCATCGGTTGATTTCACCTCGAAAACACCTTCGCCCAACTCAAGAATAGAAATGTCAAATGTACCACCACCAAGGTCGAACACTGCAATTTTCATGTCCCTGTCCATTTTATCCAAACCATAGGCCAGGGATGCGGCTGTGGGTTCGTTGATAATACGGCGAACGGTTAAACCTGCAACTTCACCGGCTTCTTTGGTAGCCTGACGCTGCGAATCGTTAAAATAGGCAGGAACGGTAATTACTGCTTCTGTAACCTCTTGACCAAGATAATCTTCAGCAGTTTTTTTCATTTTCTGAAGAACCATTGCTGAAATCTCCTGTGGAGAATATTTTCTGTCGTCGATTTGTACCCGTGGAGTGTTATTATCGCCTTTCACTACCTGGTACGGTACACGAGAAACTTCGGTTGTTACGCGATCAAAAGTTTCGCCCATAAAACGTTTAATTGAATAAATCGTTTTTGTTGGATTGGTAATGGCCTGACGCTTTGCAGGATCACCTACTTTACGCTCGCCGTTTTCAACAAATGCAACAATGGAAGGAGTTGTACGTTTTCCCTCGCTGTTGGGGATAACTACAGGTTCGTTACCTTCCATTACGGAAACACACGAGTTGGTGGTTCCAAGATCAATTCCGATAATTTTTCCCATTATTATATGTTTTAATTTTTATTATTTCTGAAAAATTTACGTTTGCCAATAATCAATGATTGTGCCACGGGAAATTTGGCAAAATTGATTGCAATACTGACACAAATTTTCAAAAATGGGCGGTAAATCCTGTCAAAAGTGGTGACAAAACGACAGGGGAAAATGGGTTTATGAATTCAGATCGAGAGAATATTCAGTCAAATTAAGCCTTAATACTTACTCTTGTATATGGCCAGCGAAAACTCGGGCCCGGGTAAAACAAATTGCTCGCCGTCAGTAATGCGCCAGGCAAAGTCAAGTTTTAAGCGCGACTTCGCAGTAAGCTGGGTAAAATATCCCACATAAGGAATTATATTGTGACTTAGGTGGCCAATATCATTGAAGTTATTTAATTCGATCCCGGGAGCATAGCGCACTCCAAAATCAAATTGAGATTTTAAATCCGGGTAATAGCTCCAGCCCATATTTACATCAGCCGTTGCCCAGTCACGGTTTGTATTATTGTTATCCAGGGTATTGCCGTTTATCTCCAGGCCCTGTTTCGTGTATCGCTTATACATCACACTTACAACCAGGTTCCTGTTCCAGTGCACATCAACATATTTGGCCTTGTCGTACTGAAAATAAGCACCATAGACGAAGTCGGGCTCCTGGTTGTAGTAGCTAAAATGAGGCCCTGTTTCAATCCGGCTTCCTTCGTAGCGCGGATCAAATTCTCCAAATTGCCAGTCGCCTGCCATCGATTCAGGAGAAGCCAAAATCAATTTATTCCGGATAAAGCCGGCAAGTTCTGTCATTTCCTTTTCAGGGATATGACCGGTTTTATGATCGCGACCATGTTTTAAACCGGCGATAACCTGTGCCAACTGCGCAATCTCATAATCGGAAAAAATACGGCCTAGATAATATTTTTCCAATAAGTAGTGAGCTTTCATCAGGTGGTTCATGGGACTTAACCTTCCATATCCCCACCCCGCTTTTGCACGAATTCCATAACGAAAACGATCGTGTGTGTCACGCTCATCAATGGCGGTAACCATCCCCAGGGAGTCGGCACTTGTTCCCTCCAGATCTTGTTTATACCAATCATGTCTTCCCCAGGCATTTACATTAAAAACCGCATAACTTTTTGCATCGTAATAATAGCGGTGCAAATAATCAACACTGGCCGAAGTGCGCATCCCATAAAAATTCTGATCGGATACCTTGTTTCCCAGTTTTGTGCTATCTTCAATGTCGCCAAATCCCCCATAAGGGCCAAGTTCAAAATTTAAATACAAACGTTCCTGTTTATAATCGAGTAAATTCCACCGGCGGTTCTCAAAACGAAATTTGCCATTAAACAGTGTCCTTTCCTCTTCGAACCTGCTTTCATCACTTAGCAATTCCTCCCTTTCCCGGTTAATGTCAAATACAATCCCCGTGGTAGTTTCACTTTTTTTAAACGAAACCACATCGTTATTGATCTCATTTTGAGCCCAAAGCGATGTTGCTGCAAATAGCAATAAAACAGGAAACAATATATGTAAGATAATATCCTTTAAATTTCTCATATTCGGACCATCAAAATAAAGCGTAAAGAAAGCAAACCTTCGCTTAATTAACACCAGAGTGCGGTTAATAAACGTTAACACCGGCTCCATTATTATGGATAAATCCCGAGTGTTTGTTCAAAATAAAAGGTTTGGTTAGCTTTGTACACGAATTTGAATTTAATCAGACATGTCAGTACATAAAGAAGTAAGGAAAGTTACCACGCACCGTTTATCGGAAATGAAATTACGTGGTGAAAAAATATCGATGCTAACGTCATACGATTACAGTATGGCTCAACTGGTTGACGAAGCGGGGATTGATGTAATTTTAGTAGGTGACTCGGCCTCAAATGTCATGGCAGGTCACGAAACCACATTGCCCATTACGCTAAATGAAATGATTTACCACGGAGCATCGGTGGTTCGGGCTGTAAATCGTGCTCATGTTGTTGTTGACCTACCTTTTGGAACCTACCAGGGCGATTCCAAAGAAGCGCTTATTTCAGCTATTCGGATTATGAAAGAAACAGCTGCCGACTCTGTAAAACTAGAAGGTGGCAAAGAAGTCATCGAATCGGTAAAACGAATTCTGTCAGCAGGAATTCCGGTAATGGGTCACCTGGGTTTAATGCCACAATCCATTCATAAATTCGGAACCTATACGGTTCGGGCAAAAGCTGAAGCCGAAGCCATTAAATTAATTAGCGATGCAAAATTACTGGAAGAAGCCGGTTGTTACGCCATTGTTTTGGAAAAAATCCCGGCCGAACTGGGAGCCAGGGTTGCCAAAGAAGTGAAAATTCCGATTATTGGAATTGGTGCCGGTTCCGGTGTCGACGGACAGGTGCTTGTAATCCACGACATGCTGGGAATCACTCAACAATTTTCGCCACGCTTCTTAAGAAGATACCATAACCTGGCAGCTGAAATCAAAGGTGCGGTGGGTAGCTATATTAATGATGTGAAATCGCAGGATTTTCCAAGTGAAAAAGAACAGTATTAACCAACGGGAAAGAAGCAGTAAGAACCCGATTTTTGGAAAAGCTTGTGGCTTGAACGAATCAAATGGAAGTAATTTACGAGGACAACCATATAATTGCCATAAATAAGGCCTGCGGTGAAGTGGTCCAGGGCGATAAAACCGGCGACGAAACCGTACTGGACAAGATGAAACACTTCCTGAAAGTGAAATACAGCAAACCCGGGAATGTGTATCTTGGCCTGCCTCACCGCCTCGACCGTCCCACCAGTGGTGTTCTTATTCTGGCCAAAACAGGAAAAGTACTTCCCCGTTTAAATAAACTTTTTCAAACCAGGGGTGAGGTAAAAAAGATCTACTGGGCCGTGGTTGACAAACGCCCGGAAAAACATACTGAAAAACTTGAAAATTACCTGGTAAAGAACGAGGACCGAAATAAAAGTTATGTTACAAATGCTTCTACGGAGGGCGCAAAATTAGCAAGTTTAACCTACCGCCATATGGCCAGCATAGAACGCTACCATTTACTGGAAGTTGAGCTACATACCGGGCGCCATCATCAAATTCGTGTTCAGCTAAAGCAATTGGGATTGCACATTAAGGGTGACTTAAAATACGGGGCTCAGCGCTCCAATAAAGACAAAGGAATTCATTTACATGCAAGAAAAGTGGAACTTTTGCACCCTGTGCGGAAAGAACCCTTGGTAATAACAGCCGATCCACCCAAAGAGCCTGTGTGGGATGAATTTATGAAACTATTCAATACCGGAAAATTCAGCCCTGTGAAGCGCCTATGAAAATCAGTCCAGCGCATTGGGTTTAAATGCAAAAGGGAGCAGATTATCGGCTCCTTCCAGTACCTGTATCCGTTTCCTGCCGTCCATAATTATCCGAATGGGTGTTTTATAGCGTGCTTCGGTCTCAACCATTACCTGACGACATGATCCACATGGATGTGACGGCTCCTCAACTAAACCATTCTTATTCTTAGCAGTGATGGCGATGGCCATTACCGGAAGATCAGGATAAGCAGAGTTGGCATAAAACAAGGCTAAACGTTCGGCACACAAGCCATCCGTAAGATCGGCATTTTCCTGGTTACTCCCGCTAATGATCTCCCCATTTCCCAAAAGCACAGCTGCCCCCACCTTAAATTCAGAGTAAGGTGCATATGCCCTTTTTGCAGCTTCACGGGCTACCAACAAAAGTTTTTGGTCGCTGACAGGCAACTCCACAACCGTTTCGAATTCGTAAACCAAAATTTGCAACTCTTTAATTCGCATCCTAAGCTTTTTATTCAAATGTACAATTTTCTGTAAAGATTTAAGATTTACTCACCTCACTTTGTTTATAAAAAATAGCATGAATAAAATACTTTACTCAACTAAGCCGTTATTTTTGAGCAGAGTTTGAAGTCCGAAGACGGAAGTCCGGGGCTGGCAGACGAGTGGCCACTGAAAATTATAAACGAATGAAAGCCACACCATTGTTGGCTATATTTTATAATGAGCATAGACAAAAGGAGATGAATATTCACCGCGGAGGCGCATAGTATGGTGAGGAT
>JBFEWU010000064.1:0-16610 GCA_041546215.1 Draconibacterium sp.
ATCATCTCTGCTATTTTGCCTTCAAAATTTCCGGCAAGTACAGAGTAACAATCTTCCACCTTAGATTCGAATTCAACCATCAGTGTACAAAATTTCATCGGATTAGGTGTATTCAGGGGATCAATTCTGACACCATTTAAATACACTTTACCATTCTTTGTTTTTTCGCTGATTACATCAGCATCGAAGAACCTTTTTTGAGGCTCTGTGCTTTTACCCAGGTAAGGCGCAAGTCCGTTAAAAAGACTGTGTCCGGGAAGAGTCAAACTACTTTCCTCATACACTAAAATGATGGTCTGGTAGTCGCAAACTTTTTCTTCCATTCTTGAAATCCAGACATTATCAAAGGCACAAACGCCCAGACCATTTAAGGAATTGGGTTCATATTTTGTAAAAATATTACACCTGTTCCGGGGGATTTTAGCCTTCCATTCGCGCACTGGTCCCCTTGGCGGCATCAGCTCATCTGTTTTGCCATCGCCATCGAGATCGCTCGAATCGAACCAAAGTTTAAAACTCCCATACATGCCCTTCATAAAATTCTTATCCAGCTCTATCTTTTCTTGTGGCATTTTATCCACCGCAAAACCGACTCGGTTTTTACTTTCGGCATTGGTGAGTCTGTTTTTTGCTGAGACATAATAGTTGCCGGGTGCAGGTGGGGCAAACTCCAACCCTTTATACAAAGGCTTCTCATACCTTTCAAGTTTATGCCAGGGCTTGTCTTTGCGGTACCAGTTATATGCGTAGCCTTCCAGGGGATCAACGATGGTAATTTTACCGTCCTCTGTTTTCTCCAGATCCACTTTATCCAGCTCGAAGGGATAGATTTCGGGAACACGAATGGTGGTATCCATCGTATTATTGTTACGATCGCTAACAAGCACCGTATAAGTTCCGGGAGCAAGGTTGCCCTGATCGCTACCTGCAACAGGGGCTGCTGCACAAGACCCCGGAATACTGATATAATCGATATTTACGCCCGATTTTCCGGTAGTGGCAATGGTTACCCGGTTGCGTCCTTCCTTTAAATCAGCATAAACTGTTTCTTTCTCCCAGCCAATAAACTGTGGTCGCGTAGTAAAGAATTCAAACGCATTCTCCACAACATTTCCATTAACTGACACACGCATGAAAGGTCCCTCTTGCGCTACCCCTCCGTAGATTATATCTATAGGATAAGTACCACTTGCCGCCACTTCTATAACCCATGTAATAGCACCTTCCTTCCCGTTAAAATCGACGAACTGATGGTTGTGGGCACCGAAATAATCACTAAGAATATGCCCGGAAACATGCACACGGGCTTGCTCTGCTTCGTAAATCCGGTTGTCGCCATATTCAAAATTGAAATCTTTCCATAAATAGGTATAAGGTCCTGCACCTCCTTCCGGAATAAGCATAATTCTTCCATTATCCTTTCCCTTTTCCGAAGCGGTAACATCAATCAGAAAGCTCCATTCGGGATTTAACTCCTTCCCGGTTTTTGCATCACGTGTTGTTCCTGTTACCATACTACTGGCATAAAGGGAATAACTTGATTTTGTGCACCTGAATTCGCTGTCCACAACCGCCAGATCATAAATTCCAGGCTTTACATGCTCAAGATCCTTGCCTGATATGCCATTCGACCACAAAAAGGAATAGGGAGGTTTTCCTCCTGATACCTTTGCACTCAATTTTACAGTCCCTTTACGGTTTGAACGGACAATTTCGACCGCCAGTGCTTTGTTCTTCGAAGTGGGAGCAGTGTTTACGATCTCCCATTTTACTTCCCGGGCAGGGTACGCTGCAAACGGCGGATCAGGGCGGATAAAAGGTGTTTCATCGGTAAGAGAACAAATGAGTTTATACTCCGGCAGGGCACCAAATTCAATCTCCACTTCATTTACCCCGCTTGCAATGATCTTCCCATTTAAAATCCAACGCACCACATAAGTATTTGGAACAGGTGTAATATGATCGATAGAAAAATGCTGTTTTGTATTTCCTTCTATCCTTATTTTTGATCGTGAAGGCGTATAACTATTAATCGGATTCACCAGCGTATGCACCCGCATGGCCAGTCGCTGCTCACATATGGGACATAGCTCTTCGGTGTTATCAAATACGCCGGGGCTCATAATACATCCTTGTGCTGTTGACCTGAAGTAATCGACCAAATGGTACTGAGCTCCCTCGAATGCTCCTATTTTATCGCGGTATGCTTCCGTATAGGGTGTTGGAAGCGGTGTATCCGGTTCAATCCATTTTCTCCACTTAATTTTATCGCGCTGGTATTCCAGTTCGACAGAATAGGTAGGCGTTGCCGATGTTCCTGTTGCCCAGCCCGTATATTCATCACCAACACTGATGCAGGTGTGGCCTATTTCGTGAAGCATTTTCCCTACACCCTTGCCTGCGATAACCGCGTTACCAATGCGCTCTTCCAGGTTCCTGGCAGCACCTCCGCCGCCTCCGTCCAGGTTCGGCATCAACAGAAAAGTAACCCAACCGGTATATTTATCTTTCCAGGGCAAAAACAACTTATCACGCATGGCGTTAACAGTGTTTACATCTATGCCCTTATTCCATTCCGGCATATCGGGAAACCACAAGCCATAAACATTAAAAAACTCCCTGTAATTGGCATAAGCGGTATGTGCCCATTCATTGCCGGGAGTTAAGGCTGCAATCAGCGATTCATGGATATCCTTAATAAACTCCTCTTTCATTTCAGGCGAATTATAGGGAGCAGCCTCCCTGCTCGTCCACCTGTTCATGATCACAATGTTTATCCGGTTATCTTTATCACCATTCACCATTATCGGAATCAATTCCGTTTTTTTCAATAAAGAATCAATCCGGTTATTGGTAAAGTCTTCTTTTATCATTTCACCAGACGTCCCTGTAAGATACAGGAACACCATGATGAAAAAAGCAAGGACGGTTATTATTGGTTTATTCACGTTTATCTGTTTTTATTTTACGAACCGACTTCTGCCCGTATGGCTTCCACCTCCTCGATGGTCTTTGGCTTTGGTTTACCAAGCAGTTTTGCTCCGTTTTCGGTCATTACAAAATCCTCTTCATTTCTGATTCCGCCAAAATTGCGATAGCTATCCACCTTATCCCATTTGATAAAGTCGTTGAATTTATTTTGCAAACGCCACAGATCGATCAGTTAAGGTATGAAATAAATTCCGGGCTCAATGGTATAGACATGCCCGGCCTGCAAGGGTTTTGCCAGGCGCAAAGATTTTAACCCAAACTGGGTACTTTTGGGTTTACCTTCGTAGCCTACCCAGACTTCACCAAGGTCTTCCATATCGTGTACATCCAGTCCCATCATATGCCCTGTACCACAAGGAAAAAACAAAGCATGGGCACCAGCTTCAAATGCATCGGTCGCATTTCCTTTGGTAAAACCCATCGCCTTTAAACCATCGAAAATGGTCAGGCAGGCAGCAATATGAGCATTTTTAAAAGGTACACCCAAGCCCAGCGCATCTATTGAGGCCTGATGTGCATCCAGTGTCAACTGGTAAATTTCCTTTTGAGCCGAAGTAAATTTTTTACTCACAGGAATGGTACTTGACAAATCGCCGGCATACGACATTTCATTCTCAAAACCTGCATCAACCAGGAACAGATCGCCCTCTTTAATCGTGTTCCCATGGTAATGGTTGTGCAAGGTCTGTCCGTTGATGGTAGCGATGATTGGGAATGATATATTTCCATTTGCTGCTGTCGCTATTTTTTGAATTTCCGCCGTTATCTGAGCTTCTGTCATCCCCGGTTGTGTAAATTTCATGGCAGCAAGGTGCATATCCACCGAAACATCCACAGCCTGCGTAAGTTGTTCGATTTCCTCTGCCGTTTTTATCTCGCGCTGGCTTACCACAGCCTTTACCAGGTCGATGGAGAAACTCGAGGCTACTTCCGCAGGTGCAACACCTATCAATTCCTGCAATTTTATTTTACTTTCGGGCCGGTATAAGGGCAAAAAGTGAATGGTCTGCCCGCTTTGTTTTGCCTTGTTCAGAACTGCCGCAAGTCCAGCTGACACTTTAACCTCGGCCACTCCACACTTTTCTGCCCGCTCAGCAATCGTTGGTTTAGGCCCCATAAAAACGATATCATCAATGGTAAAATCGTCTCCGAATATGATTTCTTTATCATTATCGATATCAATAATTGCAGCCATCCCCGGATGCTGAATTCCAAAATAATACAAAAAAGTGCTGTCTTGCCTGAAATGATAAGTATTGTCCGTATAATTCATGGGCGAATCATTGTTACCAAGGAATAAGATCAGTCCTTTTCCTACTTTTTGTTTTAAGGTTTGCCTTCTTTCGATGTAAGTACTTTTTTGAAACATATCTCTGTTTTTTTATGTGAATTATTTTCTCAGTTCTTTTATTCGCTCCATTCCAAATGGCGCTCTGTCTGTGGGAGCACTTCTTCCGCTGGATTTCAGGTGCTCAAGTAAGTCCTTGATTTCCTTTCTTTTTTCGGCTTCAACGAAAAATAAATTGGTGGTTTCACCCGGATCTTTTTCAAGATCGAACAACTGTCCGTTTGCCTCCGGTGCGGTCTCGGGCAAAGCATATTTCTTCATTATCCCATTTTCATAACTGTTACCTCCTGATCCCATATGGTCGAGGTATTTCCAGTTTCCCTGGCGGACCTGAAATTCTCCCCTGAAACTTTGGGTTAACAGATACGGTCTGATGGATTGTTTCTCATCCTGGATTCCCAGCATAGCCGGCAACATATCATAACTGTCTCGTGCATCTTCATCTTTTAGTTTATATCCAACAATGGAAGCAAGGGTAGCAAAGATATCCGTCGTATTGATCATTTGATCCGACACCAATCCCCCTGGAAAGGTACCGGGCCAGCGAACTATAAAGGGTACACGGTGCCCCCCTTCCCAGGCATCTCTTTTCATTCCTCTCCAGCCACCGGAGGCATCATGTTCATAATCCTGACGCATCCAGTCGACATGCATAATTTCAGCTCCATTATCAGCGTTGAACATGATCAGTGTGTTATCGTCAATTCCCAGTCCTTTTACCATATCCACAACACGACCAACCAGTACATCCAGTTCATGCACGAAATCGCCACGCGGTCCTCCTTCTGTAGCACCAAGAAATTCAGGTGCAGGAAGTACAGGTGCATGGGCAATTTGCGTTGACAGAACAGCAAAAAACGGTTTGTCCGGCATTTTTTCCCGATGCTCTGTGATGAACTTACGGGTTTTCTCATAAAACAGTAAATCGGCTTCAATAAAATTGTAGCCTGGTGCCATCCACCCCTCATCATTATCCCAACGCCATTTCCCTCCGTGATTAGGAAGGTTGGCACTTTTATGCCTTTGACTTGCCGGTGCAGGTACCATCCCATTTTCAATGTATATATAAAGCGGATCTGTGGTCGGGCAATTTGGAGTTATGAAGGACTCATCAAATCCTCTTTCGTTCGGGCCATCAACCAGCGGCGTACTCTTGTCATAATCAATTAGTAAGGAATTTTCAAAACCACCTCCCAATTTCTCATTGTTTTCATCAAACCAGGTTAATCCCACATGCCATTTCCCGAACACCCCTGTCCGATAGCCCGTCGATCGTAACATCTCTGCAATGGTTAGTGTTCCGCGCTTCAGATAGCTTGGCCCACCGGGTCCTTCAAAGGCTCCTCCTCCTCTACCGGTGGAACGATAAATCTGTTGGCCGGAATAAAGCCCGTAACGGGAGGGGGAACAGATGGTTGACGGACTGTGAGCATCGGTAAAAAGTACTCCTTCCCGTGCCATTTTATCCAGCTGTGGTGTTTTGTAGGCCGCCTTATCATTATAACAGGAAAGATCTCCGTAGCCTAAATCATCGGCATAAATAATGATAATATTGGGCAATTGTTGTGCTGCAGAACTTAATACTCCAACAGTACAACAAATCAATAAAAATAATACGCTAAGTTTGGTCATTAAGGTCTATTTTAAATATTGAACATTTGTAAAGTTTGTTTCAGTTTCCCATACATCCGGCGATGCTCCTTAAAGAAGGGCTATATTCAAAGAAATCATTTTTCCCTTGCGCAGTGATATTTTCCGGCTACTCTTCTTTTCTGTTTTGCTTACTACATTACTTCCATCATCGCTCGAAATAGTTCTTATTTCAGAGGGCAGAATAAGATCTATCTCCTGATCCTTCGACGATACAAGACTTACGGAAACACTTTTCTCATCCCACGTCAGTTTTTTTACTTCGATCTGCCCACGACATAAAACGCCTTCAATACTACCCTTTGGAAAATGATAAGACAAGGCCGGAAGTAAGCGAATTTCTCCTGGCTCAGAGGCTACCAGCATCTTTATGATCACCGCCGGCATACCACCACTAATATCCATATTAAATAAGGAGCGGTGATTGTGCATAGAAGCCAGGTTATTCAACCAAAAACGGTTTACCAGGTGCAGAAGACACTCATAAGCAAGTTCTCCTTCACCCAGGCTGGTAGCAGCCTGCCCCAGTTGCACCAGTCCAAAAGACATAAAACCTGTCCGGTTCCCACGCCAGTGCTTGTCGAGTTTGTACACAACGCTCTTCTTAAAAGCTTCCTGTAGTTCCTGGCTTTGTTTTATCTCTTCTGTGATCCCGTCATACAAAGCATAGAGCTGAGAGGAGTGTCGGTGAGCATCGTTATTTTCCAGACTGGGAGTCAGCCACTCTTTAATGATTCCATCTTCATTGATCATGTAAGGAGGCAATTTGTCAATCATGGATTTCCACAAAGGAACTTTATCTTCATGCACACCCAATTCCTCCGATACGGCAATAATATTTGTCAGTAACTCTTTTGCTGCAGCAACATCCATTGTAGCGTTAAAGGAGCCCTGAGAATCCGTATTCCCGGGTGTATTTTCAGGAGACTGTGTGGGAGAAAAGACATAAACACCTTCTTTGTTTTCGTAGAGGTAATCCTCGAAAAAGAGGGCTGCTTTCTCCATAAAAGGCAAACCATGATTTATGAGAAATTCTTTATCGCCGGTATAGAGATAATAGTCGTAAAAAAAATGAGCAGCCCATGCCGCTCCTGCGACCCAGAACCCTCCTGCAAACCTTGGTGCAAGAGCATTATTGTAGGCATTGGTTGTTGAACGGGATGGCAACACAACACCTCTGGAATTAAAAATATGTTTGGCATTAATTTCCATATAGGGAACAACCGACTCGATATAGGAAGTATAGGCCAACATCAATTCGGGCATATTTCCCATCAAAACACTTGCAATGGATGAAGGCACATTTCCGTTGTGGGTAAAATCGCTGGCCCATCCCGGCACATAAGTTCCTCCCCAAACACCCTGAAGGGTTGGTGGAAGTTCACCAATGCATGAAATAATATTGTACCTGGCTGCATCGAACTCTTTTTCAAGTAATGCCATATTCATATTCTCATTGGTTGATTTGGCCATCAACTCTTCGGTAGTTAAGTGGTGGTCTTTACCTCCTAAATCGAGTTTCATGCGGTTGAACATTTCTCCGTGAATTTTCGTATGACGCTGAAGCAGGATTTCATAATCTGCCGGTAATCGTGCCATTTGACTTTTAATCTGCTCCGCTTTGGAATTTGCGGGATTGTAGATCATTTCCACATCGAATAACACCATTACTTTATCCGCACCTTTTACCTCTATTTCTTCTCTGCCTTCAATTAATTTTCCATTATTCAGAATCACTTTTGCCACACCTTCCAAAGCATGAATACTTCCGGGATAGGCGTTCGTAAAACTGTTTTTGTAAGTAATGGATTTATCTTCTACCTTTTTACTAATATCCGACACATGACTTTCAAAAACCTGGTAGGATCTTCCAATGGTTTTTGCATCCAGCTGTTCTCCCGGTTTTCGAGGATTCATTCCCATCTTAAAATCAACCGCACCCTCAGGACCAGTGACAAGCAAAACGGCTAATCCATCAGCACGTGATACAAACATTTTCCGTTCAAACACGCCCCGGTCATCGCGCCAGTGGACGGTCGCTTCCCCGGTTTCAAAGTCGACAGACCGCATATAATCTCCTACCTCTCCCACCGATTCCATATGTAAATTAACATCAAAAGCGGGTACAAAGGGATCCGGATACATGAAACCTTCCTGACCTGAAAGTTCAAATGCAAGCTCTGTTGCTTGCTTATACAAACCACGGTCTATCAGATTCCTGATCTCGAAGAGAAGATGGGAATTATCCGGAGGTACAGTAGGTGAACCTTTAGGTAGGAACAACCTTTCATGGGTAAAAATAATGGTTTCCTCCAATGGCCGGCTAAAGATATTAATCCCCAGAGTTCCGTTTCCGGCAATTAACCCCTCTTCCCAGGTTTTGGCTGGCCGGGAGCTGATAAATCCCCGTTCAGGAACTTTAAGGTCTTTTGACTTAGCATTTATACTGTTTGTATAAACCGTTTGCAGAATTAAAATTAATACGGGTAAAACAATATTCAATTTCATGGTTCTTACTTTTTAATATTTTAATATCGGTTGAATGTTCATTCATTCACAACCTATTTACTTCTGAATTTTAATGTATTCCGGATTCTCTTTTTCAGGAATGGGCGCATGAATACCATTTTGCCACCGAATCAGTTGCTCAAGCAGTTCATCTCTTTTCTCTGTTTTAACATGGGTAAGATTATTATTTTCGCTTATATCCTCCTTCAGGTTGTACAATTCTATGGAATTATTCGTAGCCATTTTATCCATGCCCCCATCCAAGACCCACTCCTCATGAAACATCAGCAACTTCCAGTCGCCCTTACGAATAACGCTTACCGGACGTGTTCGGAATATCGTATCTCTGGAATCGTCAAGTAATCCTTCATAAGCATTCAGGTAGGCAGGGAAATGCCAATAAATAGCGTCTCTGTCCATCCTTTTTTTACCTTTCAAAAGCGGTATAATGCTTTGCCCGTCCAAAGGATAAGCTTCCGGTTGTTTTGCTCCTGCAAGTTCAAGAAAAGTAGGGTAAAAATCGATGCCAACCACGGGAACATCACAGGTGGTATTCTCTTCAATTTTACCCGGCCAACAGACAAACATCGGAACACGGATACCTCCCTCATAAAACATTCCTTTCCCTCCACGTAACGGTTTCTGACATGTATAGGTACCATGTCCGCCATTGTCTGAAAAGAAAATCAAAATTGTATTCTCACTTAATCCCAGATTATCAAGGGTTTCTTCAATTTTCCCAACGCTCTTATCCACACTTTCCACCATTGCAGCATACACAGCATGATTGTGACATCCATCTGCCTTTTTTTCTTTATACTTTGCAATCACCTTCTCCTTTGCCTGAATTGGTGTATGCACTGCATCGTGTGCGAGATACAGAAAAAATGGTCCGTCTTTATGGTCAGTAATGAACCTTACAGCTTCATCAGTAAACCTGTCAGCCAGGTATTCACCCTCTTTATTAAAATGTCCTCTTTCGTATCCGTTTCCCAGGGTATATCTGCTAATACCTATGTCGAAACCTTGTTCTGGCGGGGCAGCGGCAACGTGCCATTTTCCAATTGCAGCGCTAGCATAGCCAGCTGGTTTCAATGCTTCAGCAATGGTTATTTTTTCCAGGGCAAATTTTCTTTTGTTCTCTATGGGGATAAGCCTGCGATCCTGCGATCTGCCCCGTGCAGGATTTGCAACCGTGTACACGCCATGCCGGGGTGAATACTGACCACTTAGCAAGCTCGCCCGGGTGGGTGCACAATTGGCTCCATTGGCATATGCATTGGTAAATATCATTCCCTTTTTCGCCAACCTGTCGATGTTTGGTGTTTCGTAATATTGAGATCCCATATAACCCGTATCAGTCCATCCCAGGTCGTCGATAAAAATGAATACGATATTGGGCTGTTGAGCAGTGACACCAGCTACACTTCTTTGTGTCACACAAAACAGAAGTACTAGTATAAAAAATGGTGCTGTTTTCATAAGCATCTATTTTATTTTCAATTACTTAAACTTTTCCTCTTCCTTTACCCTGTCGGACAATAAGCAAGCTGCTATAGAGTCGCATTTTTGTTTAAACATCTCCACTTTATCTGTATATTGCTCCTGCAGTGCCAGATTTTTGGTTTCGTTAAAATCTTCTTTATGGTTGTACAATTCATAATATCCGGGAGTATCGTCGTAGCGGATAAATTTCCAGGTATCATCCCTAAAACACTCCGTCTTCAGAAGCAAGGGATTATTTTCGAGTCTGTGCTCACAAAAAATGGATGTACGCCAGTCATCAGGGATTTCATCATAAAAGCTGGTCATACTTCTGCCATGGTAACTTTCCGGGACAGTAACTCCCGCCAATTCGAGTATCGTTGGGGTAACATCAATGTTTAAAACCATTTCTTCATATGTTTTTCCCCGTTTGTTTTCAGGTAGCCTTGGATCGTAAATAATCATCGGTACACGCAAGGAGTGTTCGTGCATTAGCCATTTCCCGGCATATCCCCTCTCTCCGAGAAAATATCCGTTGTCGCCCATGAGGATAATCACCGTATTTTCTGCCAGTCCCTGTTCTTCAAGTATTTTCTGGATTCTTCCGATAACATGGTCAACACCACTAATCATTTTGTAGTATCCCTTAACCATTTTCTGATATTTTCCGGGGTTATCGTACCGCCAGTACCATCTTTTTCTGTTCATTGTATTTTTCAGAAATTCCGGTAATGCTTCAAAAAAAGCAGGATCGGCCGTTTCCGGTACTGGTATTTCTATGTTTTCGTATAAACTGTCGCAATAGCCCGGCCAGAGATACTGTTCTTCCTTCCCATCGTCGGCATGTGGCGACCAGAAAGACAGGGAAAGGCAAAAAGGTTTATCTTTATTTGCCTTGATAAAATCGATGGCATGGTTACCGTTTATATCTGCCAGGTGCATTTTTTTCCCCTCTACATCTTTGAAATAAGGAAACCACGTGGATTTGTATGTAGTAAACATGGAATCTGTAATACCCTCGTGAACTTTCACTCCAAATTTTCCCACAAAACCGGTTTGATATCCGTTTTTACGGAGCAGATATGGGTAGCTATTGAACATGTATTGATTATTCAGTCTGGGTTTTCCAAAAGTATAATTGTGCGTTCGTTCGTATAAACCAGTGAACAAGGAAGCACGACTGGCTGCACAAATGGGAGTACTTACAAAAGCATTTTGAAAATAGAGCCCCGAGCCTGCCAGCTTATCCATATTAGGCGTTTTAATAATCTGGTTTCCGGCATATCCCAGTGCATCCCATCGCTGATCGTCTGTAAGGATAAAAATAATATTCGGTTTGCCGTTTTCTTCCATCATACTTTTTTTCTCCATACTGGTTTTGCAGCCAGAGAAATATCCTGTCAAAATGATTACTGCAATTGCAATTAAACTATTTCTCATAACTTTAAGCATTCTGATTATTTTTGATTTTGTTTCAGAAAACGTTCTTTAAATTCATCTGCCAGAGGATCTCTACTTCTTTTCATTTCTCTGTACAGCAGGTTTTTCATGTACATTTTTTCATCTTCCAAACCGGATTCGTCTATTAAATTTACCAGGGCATCCGGATCGTTTTCAAAATCGTATAACTCTTCTTTCACCCGATATTTGTATAAATCCATACGCTTTGAAAGCGTAGTGTCCGTCTTAGCAGCTTCACTCATAGCTTTATATGTTCTGCCCCCCATGGAATCACCTCTTATTTCAAATTTACCATCCGACCAAAAATTAACAATGTAGCCGAATTGTTCCCCTTTTATACTGCGCATTGGGAACTCACGCCCTGAGAATATTTTATTGAATTGGGTAAATACATGCTTTCTGTTCTCTTGCTTCTTCCCTTGTAAAACAGGCAAAAAGGAATAACCATCCATGTCGGGGACTTTGGAAAGATGCAGTGCATGAAGGATTGTTGGCATGTAATCAATCCCCGAAATAAAATGAGTACTATCTACAAATCCTTCAGGTACCTGCCCGGGCCAACGAATTATCCATGGAGTTTTATTGCTGTTGAGGTAGCAATTGGACTTTGCAAAAGGAACGGCAATTCCATTGTCGCTTAAGAACATCACGATTGTATGGTCTGCCATACCGCTTTCATCCAAAGCTTTTAATATTGCACCAACAACTTCATCACATCGGTAGACAGAAGTATAATATTCAGCCATTTCCTGTCTTACCTCAGGAATATCAACAAGAAAGTCAGGAACTTCAACTTCTTCCGGTAAAATTTGCCTTGTAAATTTGGGAAGGTCTTCTCCCCAGTATTTTTTTTCAGTGTCACTTCCGGCATATGGTCTGTGGGGGTCGTGGGCATTTGCATTCAGGAAAAAAGGTTTGTTTTCTTTTTTCGATTTGGCCAGAAACTCCATCGTGTATTTGTAATAACGTTCAGGATCTCTTCCTATTCCCATTCCTGAAGCCACATCTTCTTCACGAATACAAAAGTCCCAACAAAATTTAGCCATCGGTTTCATGTGTTCTTCTTTTCCAATAACCCCATTTATGTAACCTACATTATTCAGTTCTTCTTGCAAAGTAGGGACATCGCTATCAATAGGTTCAAAGCCCATCGCCCCGTTTCGGTGTGGATAACGCCCGGTCATTATGGATTGTCGGCAAGGCTGGCAAACTGCAATATTCACAAAGGCATTAGTAAACCTCATGCCCTGTGCGGCAAGTTTATCGATATTGGGCGTAATGTTCGGAATTTGACAACCGTACACTCCCACCGAATTATAATTCATGTCATCGGCAGTTATTAACAAAACATTTAGTTGTTCATAGGTATTGGATTTATTCTCCTTTGAGTTACAGCTCCATAAAAATCCAAATAAAACTACTGTTGTAAAAATACCTGCTATTCTTTTAGTCATCTTTTTTTAGTTAAACCAATTATCTGTATACCAACCTAACCGGCCCCAATAAACCCGAAGTCTGGATGCTGTATGTTTCATCACCTCCACCAGCCCAGTTGTCTTTTATTACGTAGGGATGATTTGTTCTGCAATAACGATCTTCAGGCTCTGACAACATATCTCCGGTTAACCTGTTAATCCACATATTTACAATTTCAATTTTCAGCTCATTATTTCCAGGTTTTACAAGCTTGGTGATGTCGAGCACATGGGGCTTTTTCCATAAAATTCCAGCCGATTGACCGTTGACATATACTTCCGCAACATCTCTGAACTCCCCCAAGTCGATGGAAACTTTTTTCCCTTCGTCAGGCTTATCAATGCTTATCGTCTTGTTATAGGCTGCTGTTCCCGAGAAATACTTTATTCCATCAACATCCGAATCCGTCCAGGAAATCAGCTGTGCGAACGACACTTCTACGGGAGCTCCCCATCCCTCGGGGAAGTTTACTTTCCATGGACCGCTGACTTTCTCTTCTTTCAAAATTCCATCCGATGCGATGGCTGGTAAATTCTTGCGTTTTTTATCCGTAAAAACGATGAATGCAGAACCTCCGGGCGACAATTTCAACGGTAGGCTTATCGTACCTTTTTCTTCCGTGAAATTATTGATCCTTCTTTGTTCTCCTGTTGACGGATCCCAGAGTTCAGGAAATTTTCCCCTTTGCCTGAAAATACAACGGTCCGAAAAATTCGAATCTGTCTCATTTCTTACGAAATAAATATCTTCGTTTGCACTTTTACGATGTATATAGTCCAGATACTGC
This sequence comes from Draconibacterium sp., assembly GCA_041546215.1. Lineage (GTDB taxonomy): Bacteria > Bacteroidota > Bacteroidia > Bacteroidales > Prolixibacteraceae > Draconibacterium. The sequence goes on from JBFEWU010000064.1 coordinate 13,707, forward strand.
GCTCCTCCATGATCGAAGTCTTGTACGATATTATCGGCGTTTAAAAGTTCTGTGGCCGACAGGCCATCTACAACTCTGCCTTTCCCGTAAGCATTAATTTTTATCTCTTTCCCACTAAGGTTCTCCCACATTTTTTCAGCAATCCCGGTTAGCTTTTCGGTATTGTCCGAATGATTGTACAAATCCGGAACAATCCTTGGTTTTTTCCCGATGATTGTAGCCCCATCCAAGACCATTGCCTCGAGTTTCTCAAGAACATTGAGCGGCATGTGTACCTGGTCGGGTAAAACCATTATGGAGTAACTCATCCCATCGGGAAGAACAATCCTGCCATTTTCAACCGACATCCTGTTCAGAATCACATCACTGTTTACCACATCAAAATCATACCCCTTGCTGAGTCCCTTCAACACCGGTTTTTCCGGTACATCGTGATAAAGTGGGAAGAAATTGGGGGCCTGATCCCCATAGAAATAACACACATCAGCAACAAATTTACCTTTTTGAAGCATGTAGCTGCACCTCGACAGGTAATCCATAAAGGGAGGCGATTTCTCCCACCATGTAGTTCCGGGATTAATATCCACACCGGCATGATAGGTTCTACCCGGAAGACCATCTTCTGGATTGGTGCTTGCAAAGGTATGGAAGGTAACACAGTTTAATCCCTCACAGAATGCCCTGTCTACCACTTTTTTAAGTGCAAAAGGAGAATCTTTCCACCTCCGCCAGGTGGTAAACGACTCCGCATCCACCATATCCTTTCCATAAATATGAGACGCACTGGCCACTTCCTTTATGAGGAACATATTCCGGTGCCGGATCCAGAATTCCCCCCTCGGAATGGAAACATTACCAAGTGCTTTAAGTGCATCAACCGGACAGGTATTCCAGATGGGAGGTCCGGGACCTCCTGCTTCAGCCACCAAATCAATATTATATTCAGCCAAAAATTGCCTTCCGGTGTTGTAATGGCTGTGAATAAGCTGATCACTGACGGTTTTTTTCCAATCGTACAGAAACTTGTCCGAATCATCACCAACTCTCCATCCGGTTAATACCGGCAGATACTTCCTGATATCATACCCTCTTCTCTCCTTAAAAATGGAAGGCATGGCATCCGTCCAGGGGATCCCTTCTGCCAGTTCCATGCTGTCAAATTCAAGATATGCCAATCCGCCTTCCCTTTTCTCTACGGATTTTACCCCCAGCCTGTCCATAAAATGCAGAAGGTGCTTCCGGGTTGATTCCGGATCAAGAAAATCAATAAAAAGACCTTTTGAATTAGGTGTAGGCACAATGAGCATCTGCCCGTTATTGGAACATACAAAGCGCATGATTATCCAGTCTCCTTTGGGTAGCTTCATATCAAGATCATTCCCTGAAAGACTGTCAGACAGATCAATGATGTCTTCCTTGTCATATTGCTTTAATCCATCGTTGTACGGGATGGCCAGAACTGCAACTTCTTTATAAAAAAGCGGATTCCCCTCTCTATCTTTCGGGCATTGTTCCGGCACTTCAGGGAAAGCTAAGGAAATGCTTTTTTCAACCGGCCCATGCACTTTCATTTCCGAGAAGTACAATTGTTTCGAAGCCCATTCCGGTTCAACCCAGGTGCCTCCTGCATTCCACCCGCTCGATCCTACCATTCCTATTTTTATACCATACTTCCGTCCCTCATCGAAAGCATGTTTGATCAAAGTCACAGAGCTATCGCTTAAAAAAGCCGGTCCTGCAGGAATATAATTATCGGTATTATATACCGCAGCCACATCCCATATTTCGGCCCTGCCCATTCCCTTTTCACTCATTTCCTTCAAGTCGCGTGTAATAGCTTCCTTGCTCATATTCCCATTAAGCCAGCACCAGAAAGCACCGGGACGGGAATATGCAGGAGGATTTTTGAATCCTTTGGCTAATTGCTCTATGTTTCCTTTCGCCCGGTCATCGCCATTATTCGTGCATTGGAGGAAAAAGAACAGGGGCAGAAAAAGAACATATTTTATTTTGAATCTTAAGAAAGCGTTCTTCATTTTTCAAATATTTTAGAGATTACAATTTGATAATTCCATTACGATTTTCCCCTTTTCCGGTTTAATAATAATATCAGACAGGGACTCAGGATTGCAACTACCTGCTAAGAGCGACACCGTGTATGGGAAGCCCCTGAACTCAGCGTCCATGTTTCTATCCCCTATTTTCAGGAAAGGAAGGTGCTTGTATTTATCTGAGGAAAGCTCCAGCACCCAATCTGTTTTATCTTTTGTTTCCATGGTTATTGCAATTTGCTGCTCGTTAAAAACAATCTTTATCTCGCCCTCAGGAGCTGTTACTTTCCAGCTGATTGAAAGTTCTCCCGGAGTACTATCATCGATAACCGGATTAGAGCCTTTACTGTCAAAAAATTCATCAGCCGAATCGGTTTTGAATCTTAATCCGGCAGTATGGTCCTTCGAGCTCCAAACGAAACCATCAACTACGGGAAGAGTATAATAATCACATTTACTTGAAGTTCCTTTTTGATCCAGATAATCTGATTTCATATTTTCATCAAAAAGATGAATATCCCTGAATCGCAATGTTCCCTTTTCCCAAAGAAGGTTCGCTCTATAGAAACGACTGTTGAACCACACCGATTTCAGGTTCTTATCCGAATGATCGTTAAGCACGGTAACCGAACTTGGAGGTGTAACAGCATACTTTTCTTTAAACCAGGCCCCCGATTCGGCCAATGTTTCTACCCTGATTTTGCCTTGCTGGCAAAGTTTAGCAAGTAAGGGCAGCTGTATTTCAAATCCCTTCTTCATCCTGTCCCAGGTAAATGAATTCTCCTGCCCGGTTTGAACATAAGCAAAATCCATGGATGCGCCGTTCAGAAATTCTTCGAAATACCAGTTTACC
>JBFEWU010000159.1:0-10357 GCA_041546215.1 Draconibacterium sp.
GTATTACCACACTCCGAAAATACATTTTCTTTTATTTTGAAACAAACTAATTTAGGCTTTTACCAAAGATTTTAAAACAGAAAATTTCGGATGATTTTATTTTATACGCGAATTATTTGTCCGAAAGTCATGGAGAATGTCTAAAATGAAAAAAAGCTTCCATAAACGAGGCATAACATTGCTGGGGTGTGTTTAGGATGCTTGTTAATAGGTATGGTTATGAAGCTGTTCTGAAGGAGTTGGCTTTCTAACCCATTTTGCAGGTATACTGCTTTATTTCACTTGCCGGCCTTGTTCATTGGTTTCATGGGCTTTATAATTACCTCTGCATTACAGGAAGGGCATAAATATATTTCACAGCCGGTGCACGCAAAACAATTGCTGCAGGTACGGGTAACATCCAGATTCGAAAACTGAAATCCACACGACTCACAACGATAAAACTTTTCGTTTTTTTGCCCCAACATTAAACCAGTGATTTAACAATCCGTAATACCCCAAACATCATAACCAAGGTAAAAATTATGGCAGCTCCGGAAGGTATATTCAGAAAGTACGAAATAAACAATCCGGCAATGGTTCCGATAAATGCAAATACCGAGGATAAAATGAGTAAGCGCTTAAAGTTTTTGGTAAAAAGATTAGCAGTTGCCTGGGGAATGGTTAGTAGTGATAAAATAAGAATGATGCCAACCACCCGGATATTCAAAACAACCGTTAACGCAATTAATATCATAATCAGGTAGTTAAACAGTGCTACCGGCAAACCTGCTGCCCGTGCGAACTCTTCGTCGAATGCGATGTATAATATTTTGTGAAAGAAAAGGCTGAAAAAAACAATGATGACAACATTAAGAGTAAGCATCCACAAAAGTTCGGAAACGGTTACGGTCAGAATATTCCCAAATAAATAGCTCATCAGGTTTGGCGTGTAACCTGGTGTAAGAAAAACAAAGATTATTCCCAGGGCCATTCCCAGCGACCACCATATGGCAATCGAGGAATCCTCGCGTATTTCGGCCACTTTGGTGAAAAACTGTATGCCAAGTGCCGATACCACGGCAAACAAAACGGCCCCCAAAAGCGGATTAAAACCCAGGAAAAAAGCCAGGCCAATTCCACCAAAGGAAGCATGTGTTATCCCTCCGCTAATAAATACGATTCGGCGTGAAACGATGTAAGCTCCAATTATTCCACACGATATGCTTGCAAATACAGCGGCGATAAATGCTTTCTGGAAAAAGTCGTAGGAGAATAGTTCGATAATTGCGCTCATATTAGTGATGATGGTGCTTTAGTACGGTGTGTGGAATTTCGCCATGACTAATAACCTGAATCGGACAATTATATCCATGCAGTTGTTCCTGGCTAATTATATTGCTCGGATGATAATGCAGATCGTTGTTCACACAAGCAATGGTTTTTACATAGCTCGAGATGGTTCCCACATCGTGCGAAACAAGAATGATGGCCATTTCTTCGTTCAGCTTCCTTAACTTTTCGTATAACTCTCCTTCAAATCGATTATCAACAAAAGTATCGGGTTCGTCTAAAATTAAAACTTTTGGATTGCTCAGTAAGGCCCGGCATAAAAACACTCTTTGCATTTGCCCTCCTGATAGTTCTCCAATGGCCTTGTCTCTGATATCGGTCACGCCCATTTCGGTGAGCAGTTGTTCCACCTTTGTCCTGATCTCGACTTTCCGCTTTGTGCGGCTTTCCATAATGGAACCCGACAGTACCACATCGAAAACGGTAATGGGAAATTTTCGGTCGATGTGTTTGACCTGTGGTAAATAACCGAAGGGTTTTTTTCTCCCTCGCAAATCATCCCGAAACAAGATGCTTCCCTTTTCAGGCTTTAACAAACCTAAAATGGCCTTTAGCAAAGTTGTTTTTCCACCTCCATTGGGGCCAATTACCCCTAAAAAATCGTTCTCAAATATTTCTAGATTTACATTTTTGAGTACTCGGAGTTTATCGTAGGAAACCGCCAGATTTTCTATTTTTATTAATGGTTCCATTAAAAGTTTTCAATGAGGGTGTTGGTCATTTTTCTAAGGTTTTCAGCCCACTCCGGATTCAGAGGCTGCACCTGGATAATATTTCCACCTATTTCCTGTGCAAAAACGCGTGCGTGTTCGCGGTCAAATTCACTCTGAATATAAATGGTTTTTATGTCTTCCTTTTTGGCCATATCTACCACATTCTTTAGGTGCTGCGGAGTTGGTTCTTTTCCTCCCGATTCCAGCGAGTGCTGTACTAAGCCATATTCACGGGCATAATAGGAAAGGCTGGGATGAAAAACAATGAATTTTCTTCCTTCGTACGCTTTCAATTTGTTTTTGAGTTCGTTATTCAGTTCATCGCACTCCTTTACAAAACGCAAATAATTTTCCTGGTAAGTTGCCGTTTTTTCAGGTTTCAGGCTGATTAATTCGTCTAAAATTCTTTGGCTCATTTTTTTAACCATTATTGGGGATAGCCAAACGTGCGGATCAACTCCATCGATGTGCACATGATCACCGTGCTGTTCGATTTTATCGGCAATTAAATCCAGTCCTTCCGATATATTCACAACTTTCATGTTGGAATTGGCCTGTGCAATCTTGTCTTTCCAGGAGTGTTCGAAACCAATGTAACCAATTCGGAACCAAATTGCCGAATGCGAAATGTCTTTTAGCTGCGAGGGCAGCAAAGTATAGGCTGCCGGACTTGATCCCGGAGGTATTAAGACATTCACTTCAAAATCGTCTCCTGCAATTTTTTTTATAAAAGTTTGCTGAGGTAAAATACTTACAGTAATTACATTTGCCACAGCTTTTTTTTCTGTACTTTTTTTCGAACCACACGAAGCCACAATCATGGCCACCACCAATAACAAGATAATTTTCTTCATGAATAAATAAATTGAATGTCTCCACTTAACAAAGCAATACAAATTTAGTTTTATGTTTTGGAAAATCGCTATGAAATTGGTGGAATTGGTTATTTGTCTTTCTTTTCTTTAGGAGGGACCGGATCATAACCGTGTGTTCCCCACGGATGGCACTTTGAAATTCGTTTTGTGGTTAATAAAAATCCTTTAAAGGGTCCATGTATTTTTATGGCCTGAACGGCATATTCGGAACAGCTTGGATGATGCCTGCACGAAGCTGGTGTCAAGGGAGAAATTCCATATTTATAGATGTAAACCGGAATCAATAAAATCCAACCCAAAACCTTAAGTATTCCTTTCCCGATTTTCTTCATAGTTCCTGAGCAAAGCTACAACATTTATCAAATTAGCGATAATACCTTACGATTAGGGAACAAACTATCTTAAAAAAAGTTAAGTATTACTTTTATTCAAAATAAATAGGCCTAATCGTCTTTTTTATTTCCAATGAATTGCATAATATTTTTATTTTTGTGAACCACGTTTGTAAAAAAAATCAAAACATAGAAATAAAAAGATGAAAAAAGTTGCAATTGGTGTTGACATTGGCGGGACAAATACTGCCATTGGTGTTGTTGACGAAGCAGGAAACGTAATGGTGAAAGATAATATTTCCACGCCATCGCATGGAGACATTGACCGTTATATTTCTGATTTGGCGTTAGCAATAAAAGAATTAATCAAATCGGTAACCCTTGTAAACGACCAGCTTGCTGTTCTTGGAATAGGAATTGGTGCCCCGAATGGGAATTATTACAATGGAACCATTGAATATGCTCCCAATCTATCCTTTCAGGGGGTTGTGCATTTGGTAAAATTACTTCGTAACCATTTCCCGGATATGGAAGCACTGGCCTTGACCAATGATGCAAATGCTGCGGCAATAGGTGAAATGATTTACGGAGGTGCAAAAAATATGAAAAACTTCGTGATGTTTACCCTGGGAACCGGAGTAGGTAGTGGATTGGTCGTAAACGGTGATCTGGTATACGGAAGCGACGGTTTTGCCGGAGAATGCGGGCACACAACTTTAATTGCTGGTGGTCGTCCTTGCGGATGTTCTGCCCTGGGTCATCTTGAGGCTTATTGTTCTGCGCCAGGAATGAAACGTACTGCTTTTGAATTGCTTGCCCACTACAATGCCAGCGACAGTTTGTTGGCCGATAAGTCGTTTAACGAACTGGATTCGAAAATGATTTACGATGCAGCTGTGCAGGGCGATAAAGTAGCACTGGAGGTATTTGAAAAAACCGGAGCCTGGTTGGGTCAGGGATTGGCGGATACAGTTCACCATTTAAGTCCTGAAGCGGTATTCCTGTTTGGTGGACCAACGGCAGCCGGCGACTACATTTTTAAGCCCACAAAGAAACATATGGAGAAACATCTTCTCCCTATTTTTAAAGATAAGATTAAAATCCTTCCTTCGCAGCTAAAAGCAGGCGATGCAGCCATCGTAGGTGCAAGCGCACTGGTTTGGAAGGAAATTGAAAAATAATATTTCATGTACTTTTCTAAAACAGGAGCCCAATGGTTCCTGTTTTTTTTTTGTCGCATTTTATAGCTTCAATTCCTTTTGTAACTTTAGGGTATGAATCGCTTTTGTATAATACTTGGCTCAATGATCACTCTTGCAAGCTACGCAAAAGCCCAAAATCCTGTTGTTTTGAACGACAAGATCGCTTTTGCCGAGAGTCAGCAGTTTTTAAAAAGAGTTGCCTTCATCGAAAGTGAAAATCATCGCAAAACCGATTTTATATATCAAAGGATGGAGTGGAAGATTGATCCCGCTGTTCGTTATATTTCGGGTGAAGTAAGCACTTGTTTCAAAAGTAAACTGGATGGATTGTCGGAAATTGAATTCGATTTGAGCTCTGCTTTGCAAATTGATTCAATATTGTGGCACAATCAGAAACTGGAATACACAAGAAGCAGCGACAAACTGGCGATACAACTTCCGGTATTGTTGGCACAAAATCAGGTGGATAGCTTGTCGATTGTGTATCGCGGAGTTCCGCGCGAAACCGGATTTGGATCCTTTATTAGCGCCACACATGGCCCAGGTAACACACCCATTCTCTGGACACTCTCAGAACCTTACGGAGCGAAAGAATGGTGGCCCTGCAAAGAATCGCTTACCGATAAAATCGATTCCATTGATGTAATTGTTACCACTCCTGAATATAGCCGAACAGCAGGCAATGGTATTCTGCTTTCGGAAACTGTTGGTTCAGGGAGACGCACAATGCATTGGAGACACCGATATCCCATTGCCACTTACCTGGTTGCCATTGCGGTTACCAATTACGAGAATTACTCCGATTACCTGGAGCTGGATGATAAGCAAAGAATTGAAATACTGAACTTCGTGTATCCCGAAAACCTGTCAAAGGCAAAAACAGAAACGCCGGTTACCGCCGATATCATGGAGCTTTATAATACACTGGCAGGTGAATATCCATTTGCCGATGAAAAATATGGACACGCCCAATTTGGGTGGGGTGGGGGAATGGAGCATCAAACCATGAGTTTTATGGGCAATTTCAGCTTTGGATTAATTGCACACGAGTTGGCGCATCAATGGTTTGGAAACTACATCACGCTGGGATCGTGGAAAGACATCTGGCTGAACGAAGGTTTTGCCACTTATCTTGCCGGGCTGGCTTACGAGAATCATGCTGAATTAAACCAATGGCAAATTTGGAAAGATGTCACAAAAAAAAGAGTGCTCAGTGAACCGGGAGGTTCAGTATTTGTGCCCGACACCACTTCTGTTCAACGCCTTTTTGATGGACGTTTATCCTATGCTAAAGGAGGTTTTTTGTTGCACATGCAGCGTTGGATCTTAGGGGATGAAATTTTTTTTGCGGCTTTGCAAAACTATTTTGCCGACAGTAAACTTGCCAATGGTTTTGCTTTTTCTGAAGATTGGATTCGACACGTTGAAACCGCGGGCGACACCAGTCTCACAGAATTTTTCAACGACTGGCTTTATGGCGAAGGCTACCCCATCTATTCGGCAACATATCAACAATACGATCCTGATTCGCTGATTTTTAATCTATCGCAGATTACTTCACACCCTTCGGTTGATTTCTTTGAGATGCCTGTTCCGGTGAGAATGTATAGTGCAGACAAAACCGATTCCGTCGATTTCCGGCTAAACAATGGTGCAAATAATCAGCCATTTATTCTAAATCCCGGGTTTATGGTTGATGATATTGTAATTGATCCGGATGATTGGATGCTTTGTGAAAGCGATGAAATTATACAGATGCCGGTTAACTCCACCTGGAATAAATTGAAAATCTATCCCAATCCAACTCTAGACGAGATATGGGTAGTTGTTCCAAACAACGAACAGTCAATCCAAACAGAAATATACTCAAGCGACGGGCGATTGGTACGGCAATTCCGAAGCTCCAAAACAGTCCTAAATCTGGCCACACTCCCTGCTTCCACTTATTTTATCCAGGTTGAAACCCTTAACTCTGTATTTAGGGGAAAGATAATAAAGCTGTAGTCCGAATAAGGTCTGGATTTAATGTGGCTTTTTTTTTGGGAAAAGTTACCAGTTAAATGTTATGGTTTGCTTCAAATCGGGATGTAGACTTAAGGGCACAGGGCTGGTTCCGGCAACACTTTCTATCAGTTGTTTTTCTTCATCGGTATAACCTTTTTGGGGAAATGTAAAATCAACAAGCACCTCGGCAACCCGCCGTGGGTCTGAAGCCATAATTTTTGTGACATCCACCTGTGTGCCTGTAATATCGATGTCATTGTCTCGTGCTTTTATTCCCATAATGGTTAGTATGCAACTTCCCAAAGCGGTTGCCAGAATATCAGTTGGAGAGAAAAACTCACCTTTCCCCCGGTTGTCGGTTGGTGCATCGGTAATTACCTTATTCCCCGATTGCAGGTGTTCATTCTCGGTACGCAAATCGCCCAGATAAATGGTTTTTATGGTAGTCATATCAACTTGTTTATTATTTGTTTAAAGATACAACTATTTTAAAATCAGAAGACCAAAAAAAGCCGTTTCAAGTTTAATGAAACGGCTCAGCTATACTTTTCCTATGGTTCTATTCTTCTGAGAATGTTTTTCCTTTTTCACATAGCTTATCAATGTCGTTTACCGTAAAATCGCCATAGAAGGAAACAATAATTCTGAAGTTTTTGTTGTTTTCTCCTTTAGTGAATACATGGCATTCGGTAAACTTTTTCTTTTTACCCAGTAACCAAATTTCCGCGTCATCATCTTCATTTTCCTGGTACTTTTTATACTGGGCAGGTAACATGGCAACGGCTTTTTTTGTGAATTCGCTGGCGCTTAATTTACCTTTCCCGGGATTATACGATAAAAACCTGATTTGGTGTAAATCTCCGGTGACATTGCGTTCTTCATGGTTGCCGTCCAAATCAATATCTATGGCATCAATCATGTTCTTCGAGAAAGTAAAATTGGTAACCCCGTCTCTTCCCGAGAACAGGTCATACATTTTATCCGATTTGCTTTGTGCACCAGCCAGTAATGATGCCAGCAAAAATGCAAGTGCAAAAATTATTGTGGTTATTGTTTTCATGCTTCGGTCTTTTGTTTTCTATAGATCTTCTGTCTCAATATGATCCTTTTTGTTCACCTTTTCAGTTAATCCTTCGGGTTCCATCTTCCAGTATTTACCTACCATATCGCCATCCCAGGTATTCGATACATTTTCAATATCGTGGATAATTTTTACTAAATCCTCGTCCAGGTAAATGCTCTTTCCCTGTGGAACTTTTACTGTAATATATACTTCCTGATTCCGCCACTTTGAACCTTCTTCAATAAAGAAGTAGGGATCGAAAAGTACAGTTGAGTCGGTAAGTGAATAGTTATAAACCACCTCCTGGCTGTTTTCTTTCGCATCTTCACGCGATTTTCCGCGCGATGCGCTTTTTACACTTATTGAAAATTCATCGGAAGTAGATCGTTGAACATCCAAACGTGGTTCGCCAACAACGACTTCCTCTCCATCTACCACATACACTTTAAAATTATCGATGTCCCAGTCCATTTCTGCGAAATCATCGTACTTATCTTCACCTAAATCGAGGTAGAGGGTCTGGCATGCGTTGCAATCGATTACCTGGCTGGTAGTTACCGAAGCACGCGATTTATAGTGTTTTATTTGCCCAACCGAAACCACCAGCAAGGCAATAAGTGCTACAAACCAAATGGCAATCATACTCAGCGCGATGGCGCCGTTATTGGATTTAAACCGGAAAACAAGTTTGGTGCCAATAAATAACATGGCTAACATGGGGACACCAGCTATTACACCTGTCAGGATCATTCCCCAGGTGACTGTTCCCGGCTCTACCAAATGACCCAGGAAATCAGGCATATAAATTTCGGGACTCCAAATCATTGGCCAGCCCGACACAAAGGAATGACCAATTACCATGGAGGAAATTAAGCCCAAGAGACCGAAAAATCCGGACAATAATAACACTACGCCTACAATTATAACAAAGATCTTCAGCAGTACTTTAAAAATATTGTATGCCACATCGCCACCTGCTTCTATCGATTTTTTGCCTTTGTTGTAGGTATCCGATTCTTTAAATTTTTGATAACTTTCCTTTACCTCCTTTACTTCTTCTTTAATCGATTTCTCGATGTTTTTAACCGTTGCTTCCTGTCCGCGCATTTCCAGGCGCTGGGTCGTGTTTACAGCCTTGGGAACAGCTATCCATAAAATGAGGTAAGCCACGCCGGCGGCACCCGATGTAACAAAGAACAGAACCACAAATATTATCCTTAAAATCACAGGATCCATACTAAAATAGGCTGCTAATCCACCGCAAATACCACCTAAAACCCGGTGATCAGGATCGCGGTACAAACGGCGTTTCCGCTTCGCTTCCGAGGCAATGGTTTCTTCTTCTTCGCCTTCTTCTTCGGCAAAATCTTCGGGTGTTCCCATGGTTTCAATAACCTCATTTACCCAGGCAACGGTAATCACCTTTTCATCATCGGTGCTTTTCGAACTGAAAATTTCAGCAATACGTGCTTCGATGTCTGAAATGATTTCTTTGCCTTCTTCGTCGGCACCAAAATGATTTTTTAGGTTAATCAAATATTTCTGTAATACTTCGTAGGCATCTTCTTCGATATGAAATACCGTGCCGCTTATATTTATTGTGAATGTTTTTTTCATGGTGTTTTTGTTTGAATTTTCCAGGATTGACTAGGCTTTATTGGTTTTAATTTTATCAACTGCGTTAACTAATTCACTCCACGATCCTTCCAGTTCTATTAAAAAACTTCTTCCCATATCGGTTAGCTCATAATATTTGCGTGGAGGCCCCTGGGTCGATTCTTCCCAGCGATATGCCAGTAATCCGGCATTTTTCAATCGGGTAAGCAGGGGATAAAGTGTTCCTTCCACTACAATCATTTTTGCTTCTTTTAAAGACGCGATGATATCACTCGCATAAAGTGGTTTTCCGTCAAGAACAAGAAGGATGCAGTACTCAAGAACTCCTTTCCTCATTTGTGCTTTTGTGTTTTCTATCTTCATTTTGGTGTCCCTTTATTATATTCTTAGTTGATTATTTGTCTCTCTTTTATCCGTGTCAAAGGATTTTAGATGTTCCATACTTTTTCTGAAGTCATCCAGGATTCCAGCTCCAACGAACCTTCCACTTCCCTTTCCGGCTGAAATAGATTTTCATTTAACATCCATTCTTCAATCGTTAACACGGCATCAAATGCTTCATCATATTGAAAAGTGTTTACATCAAAGTTTGAATAATCAGTCATCCAGTCTTCCAACTCCAGGCCCGGTTCAATCTCATTTTCAAAATATCTGGCTTCCAGGCTTTCTGCCGGAGCAGTACTAAGTTTTGTCTCGCTGTTGGTTTCGACCATTACCATTGCAATGTCTTTAAAACTGCTGTTTTCAATGAGTCGTTTCCAAAAATCCTGTGCGCTTACAGTAAAGCTAATTAATACAAAACTTACTACTACTGCTACCGACCTTAAAATTGCTTTTTGAACATTGTTTTTTGTTTTCATCTCGTTTTCATTTTTAGTTCTTAATGGTCCGCCAGTTGGCGGATGGAACTCGCAATCGGATTGTTTATTGTTTTCATGGCTTTGAATTTCGATTGCTCGTTTCATGGCTTTCGATTTTTGTTTTCTGCTTTCGATTTTTTCCGAAGTTTACTCTTCGTTTCTGTTTTCTTGTTTTGCTTTATACATCTTTAAGACGATGCTTTTTTGTTTTCGTTACACTACGTAAAGAACTTTTTTTAGGAATGTACTAGCTTTAACATCGATGTTTGCATTACAAATATATGTATAAAAATTAGTACCATGCAACACATAGTACCATCTAAAATCCAATTTTGTTATTTTGTACTTTGTAAAAGCCA
>JBFEWU010000571.1:0-1949 GCA_041546215.1 Draconibacterium sp.
CGCCATGCTTGATCAGAACACGGCATATATCCGATTGTCCAACTTTACTGCTAATTGCAGTAAACAGGTACAGAAAGCTTTCCTGGATCTAAAAAAGGAAAATCCTTCATCACTGATTCTTGATCTCCGCGGAAATCCGGGAGGTTTGCTGATGGAAGCCGTTAAAATTGTCAACTTTTTCGTTCCCAGGGGAGAAGAGATCGTGAGTACCAGGGGAAAAGTAAAACAGTGGGATAAAACATACAAGGCCACAGCAAATCCGATCGATACAACCATTCGCATTGCTGTTCTGACAAACAGGGGTTCGGCATCAGCATCTGAAATTGTTGCCGGTGCGATCCAGGATCTCGACCGTGGACTTGTAATAGGGACCAGGACATTTGGCAAGGGACTTGTTCAAACCACAAGGGACTTAAGTTATAACAGTAAATTAAAAGTGACGACGGCAAAATATTATATTCCCAGCGGAAGATGTATACAGGCCCTTGACTATGCACACCGGAATGAAGACGGCAGCGTTGGTACGATTCCCGATTCTATGATCACAGAGTTTACCACTAAAATGGGTCGGAAAGTATACGATGGTGGTGGAGTTATTCCCGATATTAAAATAGAGGGCGAGAGATTGAGCAATCTCAGCATCGCTCTGTCATACAACTTTCAGATATTTGATTTTGCCACTCAATTTGCTTATGAGAACAGCTCCATTGCCGGGCCTGAGGATTTCACTATTTCAGATGATACTTACAACCAGTTCTCTGAGTTTGTCAAAACCAGTGATTTTACATACGATTCTCAGTCGAAAAAAGATTTTGAAAATCTGGTAAAATCAGCCAGGAGAGAGAAGTATTACGGTATGGCAGAAGCTGAGTTCAACGCACTAAGGGATAAGTTGGAACCCAGCCTCGAAAAGGATCTGGTTGAGTTCAGGGAAGAGATCTGCGAGTTGCTGGAAGATGAGATCGTTACCCGTTACTATTACCAGAAAGGGGCGATCCGGGCGGCAATTCACAGCGACGACGGCGTCACAAAGGCCATTGAAGAACTCAGCTCAGAAACTGCATATTCCGGCTACCTGGCTCCGGGAACAATAATTACACGTAACGAACCATAGCAGCTCAAATGCAGATCTATTTTGCCGGATCCATCCGCGGAGGACGCAAAGATGCCGGTTTGTACCGCCAGTTCATTAGCTATTTACAGCAATTCGGAACAGTATGTACTGAACATGTGGGAGATCCTCTGCTTACCAGTGCCGGGGATGACGGCCCAACAGACAGGTTTATTCACGACAGGGACATGGCATGGCTGGAAAAAGCAGATGTGGTGGTTGCCGAAGTTTCTACCGTTTCTATGGGTGTAGGTTATGAAATTGGCAGGGCCGTGGAAGCAGGGAAAAAGGTAATCTGCCTTTACAGAAGCTACCCCGGTCAGCATCTCTCAGCTATGATCGCAGGATGTCCTGATCTGATAAAGGTCCATTACACAACTCCCGAAGAAGCATACCCTGCATTGAAAGTCTTCCTGAAATCCGGTTTATAAATCCATTTGCCGGATTCCTGTTCTCTTTGGTACTTGATATTCTCTGAATTTATTGCAACCTTTAAGCATGGAAAAATACATCCTTTCACTTGATGCAGGGACAACAAGTAACCGTGCAATATTATTTAATCATGCCGGAGAAATTGTTAATTCCGCCCAACAGGAATTTCCCCAGGTTTATCCCAGGGGAGGATGGGTGGAACATGAGCCTGAAACCATTTGGAATACTCAGTTAAATGTAGCACGTAAAGTGATAGGCAAACAGGGAATAGATCCTTCATGTATCGCCGCCCTGGGAATTACCAACCAGAGGGAAACCACAATTGTATGGAACCGGGAAACAGGAGAATCCATATATAATGCCATTGTATGGCAGGACCGCCGTACTTCTGCCCTATGTGATGAAC
>JBFEWU010000306.1:0-5540 GCA_041546215.1 Draconibacterium sp.
AGTGGCTTTTTCCTTGCTATCGTCGCTGGTTGTGGCCATCTTTTTAATCCCAATGATGTATCACCGTTTTTACCGGAACAAAAAAACGCCCGTAAAGGCAAAATCGGTAAAAATGGGTGGTTATGGCCGCTTCCTGGATAAAGTATTAAAATTAAAATGGGTGGTGATTGTTTTGGCAACTACTGCAATTGGCGCTTCGGTTTTACTGGTGCCATACATTGGCACTGAGTTTATGCCAAAAACCGAAACCAATGAACTGACCATAGATTTGAAATTACCGGAAGGGACCGAACTTCGCCGTACCGAATCAACCGTGCGAAATATAGAGGACATTTTAATTGAATACCTGGGCGAAAACCTGGATAAAATTTATTCGCAGGCCGGGCCTTCAACCGGAATCAGCGGAGACGCAAATTCTGTTTTCGAAGGTGAAAACACGGCTGAGATTAAAGTTATTCTTACGGCAGAATCGACTATCTCTACCGAAAGTATTGTTAAAACCATCGATAAGCTAACGGCAAATGTAGAAGGCCTGGAGGCTTCATTTTCCCAGGAGGAAAGTGCTTTACAGTCCATACTTGGCACCGATGAGGCACCCGTGGTGGTCGAAGTCAGGGGTGAAGAACTGGACGAGATTGAAAAGGTAGTGAACCAGGTAAAAGAAAAAATGCTGGTGGTTGATGGTTTGTTTAACGTGCAAACATCCATTGAAGATGGAGCACCTGAAGTGGAAATTCATGTGGATCGTATGCGTGCCGGAATGTATAATATTGATATCAATACTGTTATCTCTCAAATTCAGGATCAGCTGGAAGGTAAAAGTGCCGGGCAGTTGGAGAATAGTGGTGAAATGCAGGATATTACCATTAAAGTTCCGGAGAAAGGAATAGATGAGATCAATTCATTCCTGATTACTTCGGGGAACCAGGTTTTTCGCCTAAACGAAATTGCTGATATATCCTATGGCGTTTCGCCAAAGGAGATTTTCAGGAGAAACCAAAACCGCATAGGTAAAGTTACGGCTCTGCTGCAAAAAGGAGTTGCTCTGGATCACGTTGCCACAGAAATTCGTGAAGCAACTTCAAACATTGAATTGCTTCCCGACTATCGTATTTTGGTAACGGGAGAAGAAGAAAAACGGCAGGAATCCCTACAAAGTCTCACTTTTGCACTATTGCTTTCAATCGTTTTGGTATACATGGTACTGGCATCGCAGTTCGAATCATTAATTCACCCATTTACTATATTGCTAACCATTCCCCTGGCTGTTGTGGGAAGCATTCTCATCTTTTTCATAATGGGCAAAACGCTTAATATTATGGCCATTATTGGTGTAATTATGCTGGTGGGAATTGCGGTTAACGACTCCATTATTCTGGTGGACCGGATCAATCAGCTCATCAGAAGTGGACTTGAACGAAAACAAGCCATTTTACAAGCGGGGCAACAACGAATTCGACCCATTATAATGACAAGTTTAACCACTATTTTAGCCCTGCTTCCACTTACCGTTGGTTTTGGTGAAAGTGCTTCGTTGCGTTCTCCAATGGCCTTGGCAGTTATTGGTGGGTTGGTAACCTCAACCTTGCTGACATTGGTTGTAATACCTTGTGTATACGATGTGTTCGATAGAGTGAGGGTATTCTTTGTGAAAGAAAATTAGAACGCAGATAACGCTGACTTAGTAGAGAACCACAGATAAAAACAGATGAAAATGGCTTGCAAATATTGGGAATATGCAACAATACGAAACCAACCCAATACTATCAGTGGTAATCAGCACAATCAGCATTCCAATAAAAAAGAATTATGAAATTCATAATAAATAGAAAAATATTCATCAGTATGCTGTTCCTCGGGCTTACCATGCTCGGATACATCTCGTACAAGCGCTTACCGGTGGAATTAATGCCAAATGCTGAACTGCCCATGTTGTTTGTCCAGATTCAATCGCGTATTGAAGTGGATCCGGCCTACATGGAAAATCAGGCGGTAATCCCCATTGAGGGAGCCATAAGCACCATGGAAGGGATAGAAGAGATGCAGTCGTTTTTGAACAACCGCTCGGCTACTATACAGGTTAATTTTAAACAGAACGTAAACTTCAAATATACCTTCCTTAAACTTCAGGAAAAGATTGATTTAGTAACAGCAGGCCTTGACGAGAACTTTATTGTTACCGTAAATAAGGTTGATATGGAGCAACTTACAAACCAATTCATGGAGCTTCAAATCCGTGGGAGTGGTGGTGCCGACCGTGTCCGAAACCTTGTTGACCAGGAAATAACTGCAGAGTTTGAGAACATTGACGGCGTAGCTTCAGTAAACGTTTTTGGAGGTAAAGAGCGGTCGATTGAGGTTACCTATGATGCGGTTGCCTGCGAGGCGTATGGAATTACTCCTGCGCAGATTCGTAATGCGGTATCAAGCAATTCGGGCAACAGGACTTTTGCAGGTTATTTACACGATTCAAATAAGCAATATTTTGTACATGTAACTGCTGAATATGATCAGGTTTCAGACATCGAAAACATTGTAGTTGCAGATGGCCCCATTTATTTGCACGATGTGGCTGATGTATTTTTTGGTGTAAAAGAAGAAACTTCAATTAGCCGGATTAATGGTTTAGAAGCAGTTTCCATGCTTTTGGTCAGCGATTCGCAAGCCAATTTAATCGATCTTTCGCATCGTGTTCAGGACGAAATTCTCGCCTTAAATAAGAAACTGGCGGCCAAAGATATTGAAATCGTTGTACAAACCAACCTGGCCGAAACCATGGAAAAGAATATCGACCAGATTATCGATTTGGCACTGGTTGGAGGTTTGCTGGCCATATTTGTGTTGTGGATGTTCCTGAAGAATTTCAAAATTGTGTCTTTTATTGCCCTGGCCATACCCATCTCCGTTTTTACAGCATTTAACCTGTTTTATGCTTTCAATATATCCCTTAACAGTTTAACACTGGTTGGTCTTGTGCTTGCCATTGGAATGCTGCTCGATAATAGTATTGTTGTGCTCGAAAATATATACCGGCTCTCGGGCAATAAGATGAGTGCCGAGCAGTCGGTAACGCAGGGTACAACAGAAGTATGGCGCTCGATTGTTGCCGCAACTTTAACCACAATTACAGTGTTTCTTCCCTTTGTTTTCTCCACCGATTATATGGTGAAACTATTGGGGAATCACGTCGGGGTTTCCATTATTTCTACACTGGTGGTTTCTTTGTTTGTTGCCTTGTTACTGATCCCAATGGCTGCGCATCTTTTATTGAAAGGCAAAAAGCAGCACAATATTTTTTACGAAAAAGTAACTACCAATAACCGGATCATTCAAATTTACATTCTTTTGCTGAAAGCCAGTATGCGTGTTCCGGCACGTACTATTATTGGAGCAATTGTATTGTTCTTTTTAACGGTATTTATAGTGTTGGCCATTAGTGTGAATAATCTAAGCGAAGTTGAGGAGGAGCAATTCTCGGTTTATGTCACCATGCCAACGGGATCAACACTTGAATCTACAGACCAGGTTGTTGCCGAAGTGGAAAAGCGTTTGGAAGAAATTGCTGAAAAAAAGGACCTGATATCGAAAATAGAAGAGGAAGAGGCGATTCTTACCTTTATTCTTGACGAAGATTACAAAGATATTGACGACCGTACCATTGGCGAGATAAAAAAAGATGTTGAAGAAAAGGTAAGGAATATGTCGCAGGCTGAAATTAGTCTCGAAGCGCCAAGATCCAGTGCCAGCTTTCGTGGTGGAGGCGGCGGAGGACGCTCCGGAACACAAGGATTTCAGCAGTTTATGGGGATCGGAAGCAACCAGGAACGCATTGTTATTAAAGGAGAAAACTTTGATGTAATGAAAGGCGTTGCCGAAGATTTGCTCTATTACATCGAAGATTTGGAATCCATTAACCGGGCAAATATAAACGTTTCCAATAACCGCCCGGAGGTTCATCTTTATTTTAACCAGTTATTACTCACCGAATACGGTATTAATTTGAATAATATTACTTCCGAACTGGGAACCTTTACCAGTGAATTTACTGCTGGTGTGAATTTTAACCAGGGAAATGAAGAATATGAAATTGTAATTAAGGAAAAACTTCCTGAAGGAGTTGAAGAAGAAGATACTGAGAAGGGCATTGAAGATTTACGTAGTTTGCAAATCAGCAGTAGCCAGGGATCGACACACGATTTGCAGGATATCTCAGATTTGGTTTATTCCAATGGAATGGCGAGTATTACCCGCATTAACCAGGAAAAGCAGATTGAACTGACCTATCGTTTCGTGGATGACGCCGAATCGTCGAAAGACTTGTTGGAAGCTTATCGTCTGGAGATTGATGATGTTATTGCAGCCTACAAATTGCCTGCGGGTGTTGCTGTTCAGGTGGTTCACGAGGAGGATCAACTGGCCGAATTTAAGTTTTTAATTGCCGCTGCTTTTATTCTTATTTTTATGATTTTGGCTTCGGTTTTCGAATCGGTTTCAACTCCTTTTGTAATTATTTTCTCCATTCCGCTGGCAGCAATCGGTTCATTCCTGGCATTAATTTTTACCGGAAACAGTTTGTTTAATGCCAATACTTTAATGGGCTTTATCATTCTTATTGGTGTTGTGGTGAACAATGGTATTATTCTGATCGACTATACCAATATTCTTCGAAAACGGGGATTCCGGAAATCGCGTGCTTTAATGGAAGCAGGACTTTCGCGTGTACGACCAATTTTGATTACGGCCATAACAACCATTGTTGCTTTGTTTCCACTGGCCATGGGGCAGGCCGAATATGTGGGTGCCATTGGTGCTCCGTTTGCCATTACGGTAATTGGTGGTTTAGCACTGAGTACAATGTTGACGCTCATTTTTATTCCGACTTTATATGCCGGATTGGAAAATGCTTTAGACTGGATTCAATCTCTGCACTGGAGCCTGAAAACGGGAATGCTAACGGTGCTTCTGGTAGGTGTTATCCTTGTTATTCTGAAAGTAGACAGTTTTGTTTGGCAGCTGCTCGACATTATGTTGCTAATAATTTTGGTTCCTGGAGTGGTAGCTTTCACAATGACCAGTTTGCGTCAGGCGAGTGAAAAAGTGATTGATGAAAATGCCGAGATTAGCATTAAAATCAGGAAACTTGTGAAGATTTACGACCGCGATTCGCGCTTTTTACGTGAATGGAAATCAGGATTAAAAATCAGGGAACGTGCAGGATTAACAAAAGACTATAAAAAGTTGCGTGATTTTTATGATTTGATCTGGCAAATTCCATTGTTTGGTTTCATCTTTTATTTCACTTTCATTTATTTGGAAAATAATTTGTGGGTGTGGGTGTTTTCACATGCCGTCTTTTTTTTCCTGTTCTTAATACGGATACCTTTTACGCAGGTGTTTATCAATAAACATGAAGCCACAGGTAAATCGTTCTATTTGAAAGTAAATAAGTGGATATATAACCTTATATACTGGGTGGTTCCACTTGCTTTCCTGTTTGTTTTTTATAAAAACTGGGACAACCTGGGAATGGTTATTTTTAT
>JBFEWU010000172.1:0-9899 GCA_041546215.1 Draconibacterium sp.
TTATATGTCGAGAACCTTTGAAAACAGGCAGCTCAGCGAAGAGAAGATCGTCAAATTACTGGAATCTGTAGTGGGGGCCCCGGAGAAAAAAGTAGTTGCACGTATGATTGAAAAAGAGGTGGGAAGAAAACTGGAGCCCTTCGATATATGGTATACCGGATTTCGAGGAACTTCCAATTACAATATGGATGAATTGGATGAAATGATTCGCACAAAATACCCAACTCCCCAGGCATTTCAGCAGGATATTCCGGCTATTCTGAAAAGAGTTGGCTTTACAGATGAAAACGCCGATTTTATCGGGGAGCGAATTATTGTGGATCCAATTCCTTCGGGAGGACATGCCAACGGCCCGCAGATGAAGGGTGCAAAGGCTCATTTGCGTACAAGGTTTGAAGCAGATGGATTGAATTACAAAGGATATAGAGTGGCGATGCACGAAATTGGACACAATGTACAGCAGAATGTGGGCACTTACATGTCGGATTATTACTTCCTGAAAGGAATTCCATGTAGCCCGTTTACGGAAGCCATGGCTGATCTTATTGCCTATCGCGATATGGTGGGATTGGGTCTGAATGATCAATATAGTGAGAAAGAAAGAGAACTGAATGCACTGGCAACCTTCTGGTTCGTGTGCGAGATGGGCGCTGAGGCCTTGCATGAAATTCGTGTATGGCACTGGCTCTATGAGCATCCGGATGCCACGGTGGAAGAACTGAAAAAAGCTACCATCGACCTGGCAAAAGAGTTATGGAATCAATATTTCGCAGAGATATTTGGAGTGAAAGATGTGCCTGTGTTTGCCATTTATAATCACTTTATCGACGCTGCACTTTATTTGCACAGTTATCCGTTGGGAAATATTATTCTGATGCAGCTGGAAGAGTATTTTAACGAACGTGATTTTGCTTCGGAAATGATACGTACCTGTAAAATAGGAAAACTAACCCCTGATTTGTGGATGATGGAAGCCACAGGCGAACCGCTGAGCTCAGAACCGCTGTTAAAAGCAGTACGCAGGGCCATTCAAAAGAACTGAGTGTGACCATACATCGCATTTCGTTTGAATATTTGTTGCACTGTGAAAAAAATGAAAAGAATAAACAATATAACCAGGAAGGACTATAATGATGCATAACCGACATTTTAATAGAAAGATTTTTATGCTAGGTGACATGGTACTTGGTGCGATCTTTTTTTGTTTCGCCTACACAGGCAACGCGCAGGAAAATCAGGATGCAAAATCAGGACCCGGAGTGGTAAAAGAGCATTACAGAGGGCTGCACGGATACATCGGATACAGGGCTGAGCGACCGGGAAAACAATCGGAGTACAGTGCCGGTATGGGTTTCTATTCTGCGGTGTGGCCTTTAATCGATAAGCCATTTGCACATTTTCAGATCGGATTGGCTGGGGCGTGGATCACTCCGGATAATTCGGACAATAAAGACAAACCGCTCGCACCCGAAGGAACGCTGGCCCGAAAATGGACACCTCGGGGGCCAACTTTTGAAAGTGTATTTCAAACCGTGGAAGGAGGTCTTGGCTATTGGGCTCGGAGCAAATTCCGCTATGGCCCTCCCAAATTTAGTATGAACGCTACACCACAATGTTACGATTATGAAGTAGCTTCCCCCGGCTGGTCCTTTTTCTACGATGATGAGGCCTTGCCGGATGACCGGCTTGGTGTTGCCCAGCTAAGCAATCGCATATTAATTCCGCCCGATGCCTTGCCCTTTGAGGGCAATCCTAATGGTAAATTTATGGGCTATACATATATGGCTTTACCTTTTACTGAATCCACTAAGGGAGATCCACCAACAGGAGATCAAAGCTGGACCTGTTTTGTCAGCACTGAAAACTTTAAGGGGCCCATTGCCTATTACATACCGGAGACCTGGAGTAAGATAGGGAAGATCTTTAATTATCCCTTTATCTACGGACGTGGTCTGGATGCCCGTCCTGGGAACATGGGGGGTGGTGCAATGGAAATCAATACCGTTCCCTGCATGGAATCGCAGGATGACAAGGGTGTGACCTATTCAAAGATACCCCAATTGCAATTTCCCGTGGATGAAATGGGGCAGACACTGCTCGTTCAGGATGTAGTCTATTATTCCAAGGCCGCGCTCTACGATGCCTTTAAAGAATGGCGCGATGGTGGCTCAACGTGTACGGGAGAATTCGATGGAAAAGGGGCTTGGAAGTCGAAATTAACTACACGTACACCCGGTTTTGATCAGGCAGGAAAGAAAATTACCGGTGTAGAGAAAGTATTAGATACCAAAGTGCTGGATGAAAATGTGTGGGGGCTGGAATGGATAGATAGCACGACGAATAACTTTGGATATTTCCCCGCCTATTTTCGACATGAAGGAGATAGTCTGATCGCCATCTCGGCTTTCGAAGTTCCTGAGAGTACAAATCTTCTGGATAAAGAATTTGAGCTTGCGGAACTAGGTGTTCCGTTTACCTCTCCAGACAAAGGAGCATGGACAAATCCCGGGCCGTCAGCCGGCCCATACAAAGTAGAACTCGCCGATGGCTCGGTTGTGACCTATTATTGGTTCCGTTTTATAGATCAACCTTCTTTTCAGCAGTATAACTTTTCTGAAAGCAAAAAAGAAAAATTGCAGGCGCTGGTTGAGAAAATCCACGCTGAGTGGCCTATCGACAGAGATTATATGGCTCCACCGACAACCGGAGAATTGGTGAAGTTCGATCCGAAACTTTTGGTTACTCCGCCCAAAGGAATGGAAATAGGATATGTGCCGATTGTGACTCATCAGGAAGCGTCATCGAGATAAGTTATTACAAGTCAATTTAATAAGAATAGAATCATGGTGAATAACACGTTTAAAAAAAGTATAATTATTTCGCTCCTTACAATTTTGGCGTTGGTAAATCATGCCCGTGGAAAGGAATCAGAACCTATAGCTTACTGGGACTTCGATGATTTGAAGAGCAAAACTGTGATCGACCAGTCATCCCACCAAAGGGATTCCCTGGGGGGGCACTATAGAATGGTTCGGGGTGTGAAAGGTGGGGCTCTTGTGATGGACGGCTATACCACCCGAGTAATAAGAAAGCCGGAATCCGCCCCGGAATTGGGACCGGATTTCTCATTTGAGGCCTGGGTGGCTGTAGGTGCTTACCCCTGGAACTGGGCTCCGATAGCAGCACAGGAAAATACGGAAAGCAAAAATTCCAACCAGGATGAGCTTTGTTGGCCTGACGATATTTTAGCAGGCTCTCCCAGAAAAGGATTCTTCTTTGGAATCAGTCCGCAAGGTCATTTAGGCTTGCATGTGGGTACCGGGAAGTGGGAAATTTGCAGATCAATGACCAAAATTCCACTTCGGAAATGGACACATGTTGCTGCTACTTTTAGTCGTGAAACCGGTGTTGTTTTATACATTAATGGAGAGAAAGTGGGGCAGGAGAAAGTGCAGGGTGAGTTTAGACCTGCCGAAACAGAAGCTCTGAGAATTGGTATGCCCCGCCAAAAAATAGAAGCTTCTAATCCCGTACGTGCTTTTGCTACACTGCCAAGCTGGTATTCCTTTGACGGCATTCTTGATGAGCTCCGGATATATGACGAAACGCTTACTGCAGAAAAAATAATCCAAAACTATAGTAAACTGAAGCCCGGAGAAGAACCGGATCTTCCTCCAAGAGTTATGCCCTCAGGACCTGCAGGGAAGGGAAAATTCGGGGCCTCCTATATCCATTTGAAGTATCATCCGGAGTGGGATGCACAGTGGCGCCTTTCTTCCGATCCTGATGTCGTGGTACAATTCGATGACTCTCCTGTTCGCGTAGTATTTTGGCGCGGAACACGTTATGGACCCGCCTGGGTGATGGAGAATGGCATTTGGATGGGAGATCAAAGCATAGAGAACTTTAATGGAAAAGATGGATGTTTGGAGCACATGCTGGATCCACGTTGCCGGTTTTCACATGTTCGCATTATTGAAAACACTCCGGCCCGGGTAGTAGTACACTGGCGTTATCTTCCTACTGCAGCAAACGGAAACCATTCCCAGGTTAACCCGATTTCAGGATGGGAGGACTGGGTGGATGAGTATTATACCTTTTATCCCGACCAGCTGGGTTTCCGTAAAGTGATCCTTCATACTGATGGCGTGTCTTTATGGCCTGAAGAAGTGATCGGACTCTGTCAGCCCGGTCAAAAACCGGAAGACATCATTGAACTGGATGCTATGACATTGGCAAACCTTAATGGGAAACAACATACCTATTCCTGGGCCGAAAAATCACCAAAATTTCGTAATGCCGGACGATGGGAACTGGGAGACTATATTCACTTTGGAGATGCTTTAGGCGAAAAACCAAACATTATGATGGTGAATATGAAATCAAAATATAAGCCTTTTCAGATCTTCGAGCTGGAGTGTAACCTCACCTGTTTTGCTCATGAACACCGTAAGGATGTTTCCCATTTCCCCTGGTGGAACCACTGGCCTGCTGCCATGATTCCTTCTGACGGACGTTACTGCCAGGCTGCTGACCGCCCATCTCATTTTTCCCTGGCATGGGCAAGTCCCAGACCCCATAAAGGTGAGAACAATACCTACTGGTGGACATGGATGTATGGGGCAACACAAGAAAAGATAGGTTCATTAACTGCTCTTGCCCGATCATGGGTTAGACCGCCGGAATTAAGTGTCCAATCGGGGGCCGACAAAGGTGAATTCGACTCCACACAGCGGTGTTATACAATTTCAGATTCAGCAAGTCGGGAAATCGATCAGCTTAGATTTAGTTTGAAAGCCAATTCGGATAGTCCGGTTGTGAATCCCGCATTTGTGGTTAAAAACTGGGGTGATAATCCCGTTTATTTAAAAGTGAACGGAAAAACCATTGACGAAGGTGAAGCCTTTCGTGTGGGACACGTCAGGAGAATTAATCAGTACGATTTAGTGGTGTGGCTCGAATTGGAATCGAATGAGGAAATCCAAATAATAATGGATCAGAAATAAAACGCATAAAAATGATACGAAAATTAGAGTTGGCAATTGTTTTGATGTTCATGTTGGCAGGCACGAACCTGATTGCCCAGGAAGGGAAGCCGATATATCCCGGTGCGGATGAAAAAACACCTTCGCTGTCACAGTATTTTTCATGGATAAACAATACCAACGAAGGGAGTACAGAAGCCCAGACCCTGGCCAATCTGGATTTTTTTAAGTGGCTGCATGACGAGTACGGCATGGTCCTGGATATTTATGTAGTGAGTGCCGGGGCAATTGATAAGGCCCAGTGGTACGGAAGTATGGATTCCGAAGAGTTTAAGGCCCAGTTCCCGAATGGCTTCGATCCCATTTACAGAAAGGCAAAAGAGATGGGGACCAGGCTGGGAACCTGGGGTGGTCCAGATGGCTTTGGCAATACTCCAGAGGAAGAACAGGCCCGCATTGATATGATGGTGAGACTCTGTAAAGACTATGAGTTTCGCTTGTTAAAACTCGATGCAGTGGTGGGGCAGCTTAGGAAGGAAAAACAAGATGCTTTCCTTAAAATGATGACAGAATGCCGCAAATATTCCCCTGATTTGATATTTCTGAATCATAGGCTCAACCTTAGCGAAGAAGCCAAAAAGCACGCAACTACCTTCCTTTGGGGTGGGGTAGAAACCTATATTGATGTTCACCTTCCCAATTGGAGAATAACAGCTCCTCATCATAGGGCTTCAGCCATTAACAGAGACCTTGTACCCGGTTTAATGCGATTGACTGAAGACCATGGTGTGTGCCTTTCTTCCTGCCTCGATTACTGGGAAGATGACCTGATACTTCAGGCATTTAACCGCAGCCTGATATTATCGCCCCAGCTGTATGGTAATCCCTGGTTTTTGCGCGATGATGAATACCCAAAACTGGCAAGGATATTTAATATTGCAAGAAAGTATGGAACGATAATGGTGAATGGCAAAGTTTTGCCTGAAGAAAGATATGGTGAAAAAGCCGTATCGAGGGGAAATTCCAATACTCGCTTAATTACAATGCGTAATTTGAAATGGAAATCGTCGGAAGTGGAGATGAGCATTGGTGAGGAGATCGGAATAAGTGAGAATACCAAATTTGAAGTTCGCTTGTTGCATCCTGTAGAACGCGTTCTTGGGAATTTTAAATTGGGCGATAAGGTAACGATTCCCCTTGAGTCTTTCCGTACGGCACTGGTTTTGGTTTGCCCCGCCAACGAAGGGGGGATAGGTGTGAAGGGCTGTGATTATGAGATCGTTCAGGATGTGAAAGGCAAACCGGTGAAAATGATTCTAAGAGGATTACCGGGAACAAAACATCGCATCCAATTCGATCCATCAGGCAGAGAATTCAGAACTGCGGTATTGGATGGAAAAGAGCATATAGCTCTGGTGAAAGGCAAATCCGTAAACATTACCTTTCCTGGAGAATCCTTAACGGAGAAATTCCACCGAAAACTGGCTGACCTTACTCCCTGCACTGTACCTGAGGATGCAGAAGCCTTATATGAGGCTACTGTGTTTTCAACCGATAATAATGCTCTGGAAGTAAGGGCGCTGAAACGTTCTGGAGAAACGGCCATTCCGCAGGTGAAAGCGGCCAGAGACGCTTTTCTGAACCAGCCGTTGTTTGCCGACAGGGGATTGTGGGACCACTATATGTTTGATGGCGATCCGGAAACTGCATTTTATGTGAGCCGCAGAAGACACCAGGCTCCACTTTATAATGGTGGTTCGCTGCGGCTCGATTTCGGAAAAAGAATTGCCATGGATGAATTGCGCATTGAAGTGGGCAGCGAGTATGCCCTGCAACCATGGAAAACAGAAGAAGCTGCATTTCTGGAAGTCTCGGATAACCTGAAGGATTGGCGAAAAATGAGGATATTGGCAAAGAAATCCATGAAGATTGAACTGGACCCGGAAAAACCCATTCGATATGTCCGGTTCAGAGGTACACCAGACAGGATTACCGAAATAAAAGGATTTTACAAAGGCCTGCCATTGGATAGAAGTCTTTGGCGGGGTTCACAGCTGTTTAGCCCGTATTATAAAATAGAGGCAGAAACAGCATGGTCGGCAAGAACCGTTATTAACGAGATTCATGAAGGAAGCTATATCGCAGTAGCTCTGGAAGGAGAGCATGGGCCGGAAGGTGCGTATGCCTCCATCCGTGTGGATGGCAAGCCTGTGGGAGCTTCCGACAGAAGTCCCTCGTATCCTGTAAATCCATGGGAATATCCGGTTGCAAAGGTAAAGTCACACTATACTTACTATATTCCATTGACAAAAGACATGGAAGGCAAAGAGATAGATGTGGTGGTTTTGGGAATGAAAGGAGGCGTGAAGAAGTTTAAACCTTCGGCTTACCTGACTTGCTATCCAAAACCCTGTAAGGAATTGGAATTGATCTTATATCCGAACCTGGCAGAACAGTAGCAGTACATCTCCCGGAGAACATATCTGGAGTGAACCGGATGGAGAGTGAGGCTTTCTCATTTTAGCGAATTTATAATGAATGGAGAATGGAAAGAGGAGTCGGTATCTGGCAAAGATTGTCTGTTGTTTATGGAAGAGAACACCAGGAGAAGAAAGAAAAGCTTTCGTAAATCAATTTAAATCATATGAACAAGCTTGTAACATTTATAACTGTACTTGTATTTTGTGCCTGTACAAGCACGAAAAAGCAGGATTCTGATCTTGCAGCAGGGTTTGTAAATCCAGGCATTGAAGCTCGGCCAAGGGCATATTGGAACTGGTTAAATGGTGATGTGTTTCCTGCGGATTTAACAAAGGATCTGGAAGAAGCGAAAGCCAAGGGACTTGGTGGTTTGGAGATGTGGGATACAGAAGCCATGAGAAATCCCGATGGGTTTGTGCCTGCAGGACCTCCTTTCATGGGGCCGGAATCGGTTGAGGCGATGCACCATTCCATGAAAGAAGCGAAACGCCTCGGTTTGGAATTGGGATTGATAAGTTCCAGTGGCTGGAACGCCGGTGGAGCGTGGGTGACACCCGAAATGGCAAGCAAAACCCTGTTTTATTCAGAAGTCGTGATTAACGGTTCTGAACGGGTAAATCAGGAGCTTCCTTTTCCTGAAGTCCCGGAGAATTGTCCTAAAGGGGCAGATGGTTTGCCCCGATGGTACCAGGAGGTAGCTGTACTGGCCTGGCCGATCACAGAAGATAAAGTTATTTCTGATCTTTCGAAAGTGATAAACCTGAGCAACAACGTACAGGACGGGAAACTGACCTGGACACCACCGGCCGGATCCTGGCAGGTAGTTCGCTTTGTTTGTACAAATAATGGTCAGCAGCTAATTGCTGCAAGCCCTAATTCCAAAGGTTTTTTTATCGATTTTCTCGACCCGGAGGCCACACGTTTCCACTTTGAATACATGTTGAATAAGTTGGGATTTAAAAAAGGGGAGACCAACAACACTCCGTTAAAATCTCTGGAAGTGGATAGTATGGAACTATACCATGGGATCCAGTGGACCAAAAAGTTTAGAGAGTGGTTTAAAGCGCATCACGGTTATGATCCCGTGAACTGGTTACCAGTTCTTCTGGGTTGGAAAATAAAGGATGATAATGAAAGCGACAGATTTCAATATGATTATAATAAAACGGTAAGTGATTTATTGATCTTTAGTCATTATACTACCGGTAGCGAAGTCTGTGCAGAATATGGCCTTGTTCTGGCCGGAGAGGCCGGAGGCCCAGGCCCGCCGTTTTGGAACAGTTGTCCTGTAGATGCTTTGAAAGCATTAGGGAATGTACAAATTCCGCGCGGTGAGTTCTGGGTGGGTAATCCGCGGAATCTGTTTTTGATTAAAGAAATTGCCTGTGCCTCTCATATCTACGGCAAGAAATATGTAGATGCAGAGTCGTGGACGACCTGGCGGCGGTGGAGAGACAGTCCTTTTGAACGTAAAATGCTTGTGGACAGAGCATTCTGTGAGGGACTTAACCGCATAACCTATCACGGCTTTTCTCATTCTCCGGAAAAATTCGGTTACCCCGGGCGCAGTTACCACGCCGGGGTCGACATGAATCCGCGAGTGGTATGGTGGTCGAAAGCACGGCCATTTATGGATTACCTGGCACGTTGTTGCCATATGCTTCAACAAGGATTATATGTTGCAGATGTGGCTTATTTCTACGGCGATCAATCGCCTAATTTCTGGCCTTTTTACCATAATGTTCCTGAAAACCCACCATTGGAGGGGCTGGCGACCGGCTATAGCTATGATGTAGTTAACAGCGATGTTATCCTGAATCGAATGGAAGTAAAAAATAATAGGATCATCTTTCCTGATGGTATGTCTTATGGAATTCTTATGTTGCCTGATCAAAAGGATATGCCGCTTAAAGTCCTGCAAAAACTTGAAAAACTGGTGGCTGCTGGTGCTGTGATCCTTGGTCCAAAACCATCGCAGGTTCCCGGGCTAGCGGATTACGAAATGGAAACCGCAGAATTACGTGAGCTGGCAGATAAAATGTGGGGAGATTGTAACGGCACCACAGTACACCAATATAGCTACGGAAAAGGAAAAGTGGTGTGGGGATTAACACCACAACAATGGCTGGAGCAGGAGAATGTCGTTCCCGACTTTTCATGTCAGACGGATGAACATGCCCGTTACCTGGACTTTATTCATCGCCAAAGCTCCGAAGCGGATATCTATTTTGTTCGTAACAAATCATCTCTTCCGGTGAGAACGGACTGTTTTTTCAGGGTAAAGAAGCAAATGCCCGAACTTTGGGATCCCACTGATGGGAGCATGAAACCTCATTTTTTGTATAGCACAGCAGAGGAAGGAACCTTCGTAAATCTCGATTTGCCTCCGGGAGGCTCTGTATTTGTCGTATTTCGTAGGGAGGCGAAGAAGAA
>JBFEWU010000584.1:0-1126 GCA_041546215.1 Draconibacterium sp.
GCGTATTGTTTATCATCGAGACCATTGAATTAATTATCGATCCCGACAATGAAATTACCCAGGCTTCGCTCCTGCAA
The DNA here is from genome assembly GCA_041546215.1 of Draconibacterium sp. Classification (GTDB taxonomy): domain Bacteria; phylum Bacteroidota; class Bacteroidia; order Bacteroidales; family Prolixibacteraceae; genus Draconibacterium. The sequence continues at coordinate 78 of JBFEWU010000584.1, forward strand.
TTGTGGCAAAACTGGTTAAAACCGGAACTAAGAAAACTCAATGTAAAAATTGATTCAAGGGACGGACAAAACCGGATTGATTTTACTGGTTCAGAAAACTGGCATTTACAAAATGGTTTTAAAGAATTCTTTGATGCAGAACTTGGAGAAAAACTTAAACGGGTAAAAGAAAAAGTATTGCTGGCTTCGCTCGACGAAAGTATAATGCAAATTTGTGCTTTGTTCGGTTTGTTTAAAATTGAGTCCGAGCTTCCATTCATACAAACCTTAATCGACAAAGCCGGAGAGTTAAAAACCTCATTGTCGAACGACCTCTCAAACCTGCTGTTCTGGTGGAATGAAAAAGGATACAAAGCTTCGGTAAATGTAAACGAGGAAGTAAACTCCATTCGCCTGTTAACCGTTCATAAATCTAAAGGACTGGAGTTTAAAGCTGTGCTATTGCCCTACCTCAACTGGGAAACAAACTGGAGCGGAACAAACGCACCAATATTATGGTGTAAAGCTACAAGTGCCCCATTCAACAAATTCCCCATGTTACCGGTACAAGCCGGAACAGCCATGTCGGAATCGGAGTTTAAGGAAGTATATTTCCAGGAAAAAGTAAACAACTACATCGATACTTTAAATCTGGTATATGTGGCATTTACACGCGCAAAATCGGCATTAATTATGAATTGCCCCGAAGCAAAAGAAAGTAAAACCACCGGCACGGGAAAAGCCATAAATTACTTATTGTTTAAAGCACTAAAAAATCAGGTTTCAAGCAAACCCTTCACCAACTGTTTCAAAGAAGAAAACCTTGTTTTCGAATACGGTACTGTCACACAAAGTCACAAAAAAGAGAAGGAATTGAATGCTGTGGTTATTAAAAATTATCAGTTTAAAGATTTCAGTGAAAAAATAAAACTTCGATTATCCGGCGAAGATTTTTTAACGGTGGATGAAAACCAGCATTCGGTAAAAAACCTTGGTAAATTGATTCATGAAATACTATCCGAAGTAGAAACTGAGGAAGACATTGAAAATGCCTGTATAAAAGCGTTCCA
>JBFEWU010000244.1:0-7422 GCA_041546215.1 Draconibacterium sp.
CAAGCGAAATACGGTTGGAAACCTTGTTCTCGGAAATTGAAGATTTTTATTTGCAGGAGGAATTGATTTCTTTGGTGGATGATGTTGATGTGCAAAGTTCTTCGAAACGAATGGATGCCCGGACACACCAGCAAAAAGTAGTTTATCTGTTTTATTACCTTTGGTTTAGTAATAAACTTCATGAAACCGACGTCGATTATATTAAAGCATTTCTGAACAGCGATTTGATTTCTGTTTCCTATAAATCTTTTATTGTTGCATCGTTGATATTAAGTTTGTTGCGTTATTACGATGCCAGTAAATTCACCCTGTTATTCGATGCTTACGAGTTGGATAAAGCAGAAATAAACCAGCGTGCTATTATTGGACTGCTAATCGGTTTTTACAAGTACGACGATCGCCTGCCCTTTTATCCGGCCATCACATCACGTTTGAAGATATTAAGCGAGAATAACAAATTCAGAAAGGATTTGGAGAGGGTGATTGTACAGTTTATAAGAAGTAAGGAAACCGAAAAAATTCAGAAAAAAATTACAGATGAGATCATTCCGGAAATGATAAAAATTAGTCCTAACCTAAAAGATAAGATCAATCTTGATAGTTTGATGGATGATAGTTTGGGGGAAGATAAAAATCCGGAATGGGAAAAGATTTTTGAAGATTCGCCGGGATTGATGAATAAAATGGAAGAGTTTTCAGAAATGCAGATGGAAGGAGCTGATGTTTTTATGAGCTCGTTTTCGATGTTAAAGATGTTCCCGTTTTTTAGTGAGTTTACAAACTGGTTTATGCCTTTTTTCCCCGATAATCCCGAGATTTCACACTCCATTGATATGTTGGACAATGTGAATTCGAATTTTGTCGATGCCATTGCTGTTGCCCCGGTATTGTGTAATTCTGATAAGTATTCGTTTTGTTTCAGCATACAAAATTTACCCGCCGAAAACCGTGAATTTATGGCCGAGGGAATGAAAGCTGAAATGTCGCAGTTTGAGGAATTGCAAAAAGATGAAGAGATAACGGATCCGGGTAAAAAAGCAGGCTTTATTTCCAACCAGTTTATTCAGGATTTGTACCGCTTTTTTAAATTGCATCCGCGCAAAAAAGATTTCGAAGATATCTTTAGCTGGCGTTTCGATTTTCATAATAAACTGGCTTTGGGCGAAATGCTTAAGGAAGATGAGAAGGCATTGCGTAATATAGCCGAATATTATTTCTCGAAGAACTATTTTGAGGAAGCGGCCGAGGTGTTTAATTACCTCTTAAGCAATAAAAAAAGTGGGGAGCTCTATCAAAAGTTGGGATTTTGTTACCAGAAGCTGGGTGATTTCAGGGGGGCTCTGACGGCCTACAAAAAAGCTGAATTATTTGATTTAAACAGAAAGTGGAACCTGAACAAAATTGCAATTTGCTATCGAAATTTAAAACAGCCGGAAAAAGCACTGGAGTACTACCGCGAGGTAGAGAAACTGGAGGAAGACAACCTGAATGTACAGTTAAATATTGGCCATTGTTTGCTGGAATTGGAAGAATTTGATGAAGCATTAAAAACCTATTTTAAAGTTGAATACCTGGCACCTGGAAATACAAAGGTTTGGAAACCCATTGGCTGGTGTTCATTTGTGTCGGGAAAACTGGAGCAGGCAGAAAAATATTTTCAAAAACTGATCGACGAAACACCGAACAAACACGACTTAATGAACATGGGCCATGTTCAATGGAGTTTAGGGAGACGCAGGGAAGCTCTGGAATTTTATAAAAAGTCGATTACACAAACGGAATTTACAGAACAGGAATTTTTTAAGGTTTTTGAAGAAGATTTGCATTATTTAATCGGGCAGGGAATAGACAAAGAAGATGTACCTATTATGCTCGACCAATTAAGATATTTTGTGGAAAATTAATTTTTTTCTTCCATCGGTTTGGTCAAATAATGATTAGCCAGAGTTCGATTTATAATCTTAATCTTTGTTTTTATCATAATAGAAACTATTTATTTAACAATTGTTAGATTCTTTTGTGCATATGAATTGTGAAAGCAGTCAATTTGTAATTTGTCAGAATCACTTACCTACTCTGTTTATTTGATGATTTTCTAAGCCTGTATCAAAAGCTGTTTACCTTATGATAATTAAACGATAAGTTAATTATCATAAGTTTGTTTGTGTTGTAAGAGGTTGATTGTTAGTTAATAAAAACGTAAATTGTATGTAAATGCACACGAACTTAACTTCTTCGAAGAGGTGTCTTTTTACACCGTAAAGTAATACATGTTAAAAGTACTTACACCGGTTTTATATTTAAACGTTTCGCATCAGAATTCATGTGGAACTTCATGACAAGGAGGTCGATCCAAGGGCAAACAAACAAGCATCTGATTATGGATTTCATTCTGTCGGATAAGGTAAAACGGGCAATCAACATTTCTCAAGCCATTGCCAAAGAGTATAGAAATTCAGCTTTTTCTCCTGCACATCTGCTAAAAGCTTTATTGCACAAAGATATAGGTCTGATAAAAGTTCTTGAAAACATGGGTAAGGATTTTTATTATACGGAAGAATGGGCCGATGTGCGCATTGAAATGTATCCCAAAGCAAGTCAGGTGCCCGAACAACCAGGGTCTGATATAGATGTAAAAGCGGTCTTCAATGAAGCAGATAATGTTCGCCTTAAAATATCGGAAGACACAATTACTCCCATGTGTTTGCTAATTGCCCTAACCATTCCCGGGGTGGGATTTTCATTTGAACAGTTAAAAACATTTAATCTGAAGGAACAGGAATTACTCGACAGAGTAATTGAAAATACCAATATGGATAATGCCGTAGGTACATCTTCAGAAGGAGGACAAAAGGAAACAAACATTCAAAAGCAAAATGCTTTGCTTAGATTTTGCAGCGAGCTTACCAGTTTTGCACGCCAGGGAAAACTTGATCCGGTTGTTGGTCGTGATAAAGAGATTAGAATGATGGCTGAAATACTTGGGCGGCGCTCTAAATCAAACGTAATTGTTATGGGTGATCCCGGCGTTGGTAAAACGGCCCTTGTTCATGGTTTCGCACTTAATATCATTGCCAATAAAGTACCTGATAATTTAAGCGACACAAATATATTTGAACTCGATTTTGGAACCTTAGTCGCAGGTGCATCTTATAAAGGCGAAGTAGAGGATCGGTTCAAAAATATTATCAACGAAATCGAACAGTTTGAAAAGGCAATATTGTTTATCGACGAAATTCATATGCTTTTAGATAAGCAGGCGGGTGCTTCCGGTGCAGCCAATTTGTTGAAACCCGAATTGGATAAAGGAAAGCTAACAGTAATTGGAACCACTTCGATTGATAATTACACAAAATTGATTGAAAATGATGAGGCTTTTAAGCGCAAATTTGAAGTCATAAAACTGGAAGAGCCCAGTATGGAAACCTGTGTCAGAATGCTTGAACAGGTTATTCCTTTCTATGAAATGCATCATAAGATTAAGGTTAGTAAAGATAATCGGGTGGAAGCAGTCAATCTTTCAAAACGCTATTTAAAAGAACGCAGTTTACCCGATTCGGCCATTGATTTAATCGACCGTTCGCTGGCGGTGGTTAAAATGGTGCAGGATACTACGGGCGTAGAAGTGTCGGCTTTAAAAACCGAGCTCCAAACTTTGGTTGAAAATGGCGATAATCTTTCTGAAGAAGAACTTAAAACAGAACTTTTGTGGTTTCAATCACAAATCAAGGAAAGAATTAGTCCGGTTGTATTAACAAAACTAAACCATGGTAAAGACGCTGCCAAAGCTGAAACTTTACCCGAAATTCTTGAAATTTTAAATGAAGAGTTAGAAAGCCTGGAAGTTTTATCGAAAGAAAAGACAGATGCCCTTGATAAATCTGATCTGGCAGCTGTTGTGGCACATAAAACAGGAGTTCCCATTGGCAAAATACAAACGCAGGAAAAGGAACGTCTATTAACTATTGAATCGCACCTGAAAAAAAGGGTGGTGGGACAGGATCACGGAATAAGTAGTATTGCCGAAGCCATTCGCGAATCGCGTTCGGGACTTAGCAAACCCGGTCAGCCTATTGGTTCATTTTTCTTTCTCGGCCCCACAGGAACAGGTAAAACTGAACTGGCAAAAACCTTAGCCGAATTTCTCTTTAACGATGAGACTTCACTCATTCGTTTTGATATGTCGGAGTTTAAGGAAGAGCATTCGGCCGCATTGCTCTATGGAGCTCCTCCGGGATATGTTGGATATGAAGAAGGAGGTTTGCTGGTTAATAAAATCAGGCAAAAACCCTACGCCATTGTCTTATTCGACGAAATTGAAAAGGCCCATTCATCCGTATTCGATATTTTCTTACAAATTCTTGATGAAGGAAAGCTGCACGATCGCCTTGGGAAAGAGGGTGATTTTTCAAATGCTGTAATTTTGTTCACATCGAATATTGGAAGCGCCTACATTGTTGATGAATTCAAAAAAGGCGAAGTTCCTTCATCCAATAAGCTGGCAGAAATAATGGAAGATCATTTCCGGCCTGAATTTTTGGGAAGGTTGACCGAAATAATCCCCTTTGCACCTATCAGCGAAGAAAATGTGGTTAAAATATTTGAGATTCATGTAAAGAACCTAATAAAATCACTTACAGCCCAAGGAATTGAATTGAGCATTGAACAAGAAGCCAAAGAGTTTCTAGCAAAATCAGGTTTTACCCCAAAATATGGAGCACGCCCACTTATTGGCGTTATCAGAAACAAATTACGCCGACCACTTTCCAAGAAAATAATAGCAGGAGAAATTGGTAAAGGCTCGAAACTGAACCTGAAATTAGACGAAAGTAAAGAGCTGATTTGGGAAGAAATTTAACAGGAGAAACAGATATTTTTAATAATACGAACTTAAAATATATTTATTATGCAAGAGTATGGAATAGGCGGAACTGAAGTAAAAGGCGATGCCAGTGAAGCATTTGCCGAGATACCACAGAACAGAACATTGCTGTGTGAAAAGCTAACAGCTGATGCACCGGTTAAGCCCAATATTGTTGAAGGATTACAGACCATTGATGATGTTTTTGAGCATTACAAACCGGAAATTAAAGTGGATTTTGAGGATAGTGATGGTGCCGGAAAACAGGAAACTTTGTCGTTTCGCGGACTTTCTGATTTTGGAGTAAAAGGAATCACAGCACAAAGTGAGTTTTTAAAAGATCTGACAATTGAGAAAGAACAGTACCAAAAAATTATTAAGCAACTGAAAAGCAATAAGTTATTGCGGAAGACCCTGGAGAATGGGGATACAAAAGCCGATTTGCTGGGGGTTATGTATGCTTTAATTAAAGAACTGGAAGAGCTTAAATAGCTCATTACTCATTCAATATCTAAACATTTAAAAACTACAATTATGGCTGAATTAGGAGAGCAAAATATAGCACAATACAAAGAAAAAGTGGTTGAGAACGTAAAACGCATAGAAAATCCTGAAGAACAATTGAAAACAGGCCTGGAAAACCTGGCCGGAAGCGGTGGATTTGATTTGCTGGAAATGGCATTTGAGGGCGTTGAAAATATGAATCCGGAAAGAAAAGCCCGCAAAAGGATTTTTCTTTCAGAATCTGCTTACAAAGATGATCGCGAAAAACTTAAAAAGACACTCCAGCTTTGGGCTGCAGTTTTAAGTTCGTCGGAAAGTATTTCCGAAATGGTTGAAGCCAGTGAACAGAATATTGGTGTTGCTGAAAATACCTTTAAAAAAAACATGGCAAAAGCCATCGAAGAGTCAAAAGACTTGGAACGTTCATATCGCTCAGTTGCCCTGTTTTTTAAAAACACTGAAAGTTCGAAGCTGAAAAATATTTCAATGATGAATGCCGATTTGGAACAGCTAAAAGATTTGGACGATACGCGTTTTATTGATGCTGTTCGTGAAGAACTGGTGAATAATTACGACAGGCTCGATCTACGGGACAATTATGGAATTTTAGTGGTTCCCGGTTATTTGGGCTCAAATAAAGTGCTTGAGAAATGGGCCAAAATAGCACACGAAAACAAAGTAATGCTGGTAACCGATTTCGAACACCTGGATAATCCTGACGACGTGATGGACTTATTTGAAATGGCAAATTTAAGCGGCGGTGATACCTATCGTTCCAATGTAATGATGTCGTGTAACTGGTTGGTGGGTCGCGATAAGTTTGATGAGCTTGGAGAAGATGAGGTATTATATGTGCCACCTGCAGGTGCATTGGCAGGAACCATTTATAACACGCTCATGTCGCAGGTGGCTGCCGGTAAAAAACATGGGGGATTAAATGAAGTTGATGGAGTAGCTTTTGATTTGAAGAAAAGCGAAATCGCCAACCTCGAAAAATTAGGGCTGGTACCCATGGTGAATGAGTATGGTAAAGTAATGGCCTTCTCGGCAAAGACACTTTTTAATGGAGATAACCTGGGTTTACAAACTTATTCAGTGGTACGTGTTTTTGATTATGTAACCAAAGTAATGATGGATTTTCTAAACAGACGTGCGTTTGAAAATTTTAATGTAAAAACGCGAAAAGAGATTTTAAATCAGATTATAAAATTTCTGGATAGTATTACCGGCCCAGGGAAACTCATAGAAAGTTTTTCGGTGAAACGATTTGAGCAGGATCCGGTTCAAAAAGACAGAATCTATCTCGATATTCATATGACTCCTTACTTTCCGGCAAAAAATTTCATGATAAAAATGGATGGACAGAAAGGAGATGACGGAACAGAGTGGGATGCCGATTATCAACAAAATTAATTCCTGCTTTTACTTGGGGAATGTATTGAACAAAGCGTTCTATATGAAGTATACCATTTATTGAATTCAAGAAGTAGTAAAATTTGAAGTACTAATCATTAATTTAAAAGTTATGATAGCAAGAACAAAATTAGTTATGGAATTGGATGGGGATAAATTCCCTCTTCAAACTTTTAGCTTTCACTTAAAGCAACATACCGATCATACCGGTCAACCTGCTTCAGAAGTACTGGGTGGAACAATAAATATGGAGTTGGAATCGCCGGATAAAAACCAGTTAATGGTATGGATGTGTGATAGTTATATGCGAAAAGATGGTAAAATTACTGTGCACAAAAGTGAAGAGGCAGGGAAGTTTGCCGAACTCGAATTTAAACAGGCATTTATGACTGAATATAACGAAACCTTTCTTGAATCCGGGATTGGTAAAATTCAGATGACAATTTCATGTATGGAAATTACGATGGGCGAGGCAACACATACAAATGAATGGGAAGAAGATTAAGGCATCTGTAAACTTTTTGTTTTAAACTTTAAAAAAATAGAAATTATGTCATTTAAAGCAATACTTAAATTAGACGGGAAAGAATATAAAGTATATAAGGTGAACTACTCAATATCCAGGTCTGTAGATGAAATGGGAA
>JBFEWU010000404.1:0-4062 GCA_041546215.1 Draconibacterium sp.
AAAGTAAGCAGATGAAACTGTAAAAATTGCAAGTACAGCAATCAGATGTGGGAATAATTTTCTCAACAATGCCTTATAATCCATAGTTGTTGGTTTTATTTTCTGTTTATAGTTCGGATTACGAGTTTTTTACAATTTCCCAAACAAAGCCTTAAAATTCACCTGCCCGCCAATAATACCTCCCAGTTCGGCAATGGCCACACGTTCCTGCAGCATGGTGTCGCGGTAGCGGATGGTGACGGTGTTGTCTTCTGCCGTTTGGTGGTCTACGGTTACGCAGAACGGTGTGCCAATGGCATCCTGGCGGCGGTAGCGCTTGCCAATGGAGTCTTTTTCGTCGTACTGGCAGTTAAAGTCAAATTTCAGGCTGTCGATGATTTCACGTGCTTTTTCAGGCAGCCCGTCTTTTTTTACCAGGGGCATAACCGCCAGTTTTACCGGAGCCAATGGAGCCGGTAGCTTTAATACTACGCGTGAATCCTTTTCCAGCTGTTCTTCGCAATAGGATGCCGAAATTACCTGCAAAAACATGCGGTCCACACCAATTGAGGTCTCCACCACAAAGGGGACATAGGATTCACCAAGTTCAGGATCGAAATAACGGATCTTTTTACCCGAGTATTCTTCGTGTTGCGAAAGGTCGAAGTCGGTACGCGAGTGAATGCCTTCCACTTCTTTAAAGCCAAAGGGGAATTTATATTCCACATCAACAGCAGCATTGGCGTAGTGAGCCAGCTTTTCGTGCTCGTGGAAGCGGTAATTTTCGTCGCCAAAACCAAGGGCACGGTGCCAGGCAATACGTGTGGTTTTCCATTTTTCGAACCAGTCGAGTTCGGAGCCGGGACGCACGAAAAACTGCATTTCCATTTGTTCAAATTCGCGCATGCGGAAAATAAACTGGCGGGCTACAATTTCGTTACGGAAAGCTTTTCCGATTTGTGCAATACCAAAGGGTATTTTCATACGCCCGGTTTTTTGTACGTTCAGGTAGTTCACAAAGATCCCCTGTGCTGTCTCCGGACGCAGGTAAATGGTGTTTGCTCCTTCGGCAGTACTTCCCATTTCGGTGGAGAACATCAGGTTGAACTGGCGTACATCGGTCCAGTTGCGTGAGCCTGAAACCGGACAAACGATTCCCTGGTCGATGATGATCTGTTTTAGTTCTTCCAGGTCGCTGTCGTTCAGTGCCTTGGCAAATCGGGTGTGCAGCTCTTCATATTTCTTCTGATTGGCAAGTACACGTGGATTTGTTTCCCGGAACTGTTTTTCATCGAACGAGTCACCAAAACGCTTTTTTGCTTTGGCCACTTCCTTATCCATTTTCGCTTCGATTTTGGCCAGGGCATCTTCGATGAGTACATCGGCGCGGTAGCGTTTTTTCGAGTCTTTATTGTCGATTAAGGGATCGTTAAAAGCATCAACGTGTCCCGATGCCTTCCAAATGGTTGGGTGCATAAAGATTGCTGAGTCCAGGCCAACCACATTTTCGTGAAGCAGAACCATGCTGTCCCACCAGTATTTTTTGATGTTGTTTTTCAGTTCAACACCCATTTGTCCGTAATCGTAAACTGCGCCTAATCCGTCGTAAATCTCACTCGATTGAAATACAAATCCATATTCTTTGCAGTGCGCAACTAATTTTTTGAAAAGATCTTCCTGTGCCATCTATCTGTTGTTATCTAAAATTGTAAACGACAAAAATAGGATAAAATTCTGAAGCTGTCTCAATCCATTCACAGAAGGTGTTAAAAAATGAAAACATTCTCCTTATACTGTGTTTTTAATGTGTTTCGTTTTTAACCGCAGAGAGCACAAAGAAGACGCAGAGGGCACCGAGAAGAACAACTCCCAGGGCATGAGTTCTTTTTCACACAGCCTGTAAAGCGGGGTACAAAAGGTCTGCCTGCCTGACCACATCCAAAAGTCTGAAAATCCAAAAATCCAGCAATCTGAAAATCCCGGCTCACTCTACTTCTTCGAAGTCAACATACTCGCCGTTGTCTTTTGGCTTTTTGCCAGGTTCCCCCGGACGGCCTTCTACCGTTACATCTCCTTCGGGGCGACTGGGCTGGTTGTTGCGTTGCTGCTCCTGCATTTTTTGCTGCATGGTTTTTATGCCCTTGTCGATTAACAGCGGTAATACATAGCGTTTTATAAAACGGATGCCGAAATAGATAATGGCGATTACCAGCAGAGTCCTCGCAAAACCAACGAAATATAATGGGATAAATACAGTCATTTTAACCTATTTTTAACCGGTGGAAAATAAAAAGTTCACACCAAAGCACAAATTTAAATTTTTTGCTGAAGTTGGCCGCACAAGGTCCATAATATTATTGGTCGACAGGAAATACTGAATCCAGTTCCCGGTGTAACTAAATCCAATTCCCGGCATAATTTTTTCAAGTTTGTAGAGGCTTAACGTGCCCACAGCTTCCAGTTTATTGCCGATCTGGGCATGTATAAATCCGCTGAAATAATTCTCTGTGCGATTTTGGTAATAGGTGAGGTGGTTTGAAAAGCCAATACCCAGGTTATTGGGAAACCGGTACTTCATCGCGACATTTAATTTTACGGGCAATGGTTCTATCCTGCTCCGGGCAATTGCCTGTATCGTTGTGATATAGGGCACGGAATCGCCAAAGGCGCTGAGGGCATTGAGTGGGTCGCGGTAAGCCGCTGACAGGCTGTCGGTGGATTGATACAACCGGTATTTTGAATAGTCAAGGGCTTCCGTAAAACCAATCTCATAAGCTTTGTTTTTAATGCTTGTAATTCCAAGGTCGCTTAAAGAAAGCGATAGTTCGGTTTGTTCACTGATGTTGTACACTATTCCCAGATCGATGGCGGCACCCATATTTTTAGGCTTGAGGAAATAGTCGCCGGGTTTGATGTCGGTGGTGGTGGAAATACGGTCGTTTTTTTCTTGATACTCCACTTTAACCGGACCTGCAATGGTGTATTTGCCTTTGGGAATTAACTGCAATATTTCTTCTTCGGGAAGGGTTTTAAGGGTGAAATTTACATCTTCAAAGTTGTAGTAAAATTTATTGAACAATAGTTTTGGTCGCATACCTATGCGCACCCCTTTTCGTATTTCACTGGAATATGCCACGGCTATTTCACGGTAATATTGTGCATAAAACGAAACCGGGCCAAAATCCAGGTTGTTGCCATAATAGGGCAGAGTTCCCTGTGCCAGGAAGTTCAGAATTTCATGGTCGAAACTGCTTGTGGAAACGAGTTTGTCGGAGATTGAAAAACTGAAGGTTTTCGTTTCTTTTCCAAGACTTAAAAACAGGAGTGGAACCTCGGCCGTGGTAAAGGCATCGGCAGGTTCGTTTAAGGAATGGTAGAATTCGCTGAGTTTTGCGAAATTCATATATTCAGGGCCAAAGTTAGCGGTCCAGTTAATGGCAGTGCCCGAAATGGCCGGCAAGCCAACTACCAGTTTCTCGGTATTATTTTGGGTGGCGGGATTTATTCGCATCGACTGACTAACATTCCGTAAAAATTGCAAAGGATTCCCGTTCTGCGCATGGACAGAAATACTTAAACCCGCGAGGAGTAGTAACAGATATATTTTTTCCCGGCAAAAATCCTTCATACAATAAAAACACAAAAATATGCTTTATATTGAATTGGGTACAAGGGGAAGGGAAAAAAGAAGGATTTTTGGATTTTCAGATTGCCGGATTTCTGAGTGTCAGAATATTAGAATGTCAGAATTTATTGCCAAAGCCATTAATATTAGAGAGCAAAGAGCAAAGAGCAAAGACGCTATGAATTTTTACCGCAGAGGCGCAAAGACGCGGAGATTTATCTCGCAGAGGCGCAAAGACGCGGAGACGCTAAGATCAGTGAACAATGATTCGTTGTCATAGTTGTCATCGTTGTCATTGTTGTCCGGTTGTCACCCTGAGCGGAGTCGAAGGGTGTTTTCGTATTAATCAATAGCCACTAATCACTAATCAATTTTTGTTGTCGTTGTTGTCATTGTTGTCATTGTTTTCATCGTTGTTTGGATTGTTAATCCTGTACACCTCATACCGTTTAACCACT
>JBFEWU010000151.1:0-10790 GCA_041546215.1 Draconibacterium sp.
CACGTAAGCGGAAGTAATGGTGCTTTGATTGTAGCTTTTCATAAGAATACCGGTGAAGAACTATGGCGAAACCTCGATGACCGTGCCGGGTATTCGGCACCCATAGTTGTTGAAAAAAAAGGTGTACGAGTGCTGGTAAACTGGACCGAACATAGTTTGTCGGGATTAAATCCTGAAACCGGGCAGGTATACTGGCGCTTTCCCTGGAAAACAGGTTCGGGGATGAGTATTGCCACACCGGTACTGTACGATGATCATATTTTTGTGAGTGCTTTTTACAGCGGTTCCTTGCTGGTAAAGCTGGGCGATGATTACACAACGGCAGAAATCGTATGGCAGCGAAGTGGTGAAAGCGAACGTAAAACAGATGCCCTGCATTGTGTAATGAATACACCTGTAATTATCGGTGAATACATATATGGGGTAGATAGTTATGGTGAATTACGTTGTTTGGATTTCAATACCGGTGACCGCATTTGGGAAGACCAAACTGCTGTAAAGCGTGCTCGATGGGCTAATATACATTTTATTCAAAAAGAAGATAAAATGTGGATGTTTAACGAACAAGGCGAACTACTCATAACAGAGCTATCTCCAAAAGGTTTTAAGGAGATTGACCGTGCTTTTTTAATCGAGCCAACAAAAAAACAATTACCACGCGGAGTCTGTTGGTCGCATCCGGCTTTTGCCAATAAACATATCTTTATCCGAAACGATAATAAGCTGATATGCGCTGATTTGTCAAAAAATGAATAACGAATCGTAATTTAAATTTAAACAGATGGATTTAAAGCTACTGATACTTCTGGTTCTGTTTTTAAGCATTTTTGGTGGATGTGAGTTTGAAAAGAAAGCTTCCAAGCCCAATGTAATTATTTTTTTTACCGACGATCAGGGCTATGCCGATGTGGGGTGTTTTGGAGCCCGGGGTTTTGAAACACCTAACTTTGACAAGCTGGCTGAAAATGGTATTCGCTTTACCAACTTTTATGTGCCGGCAACCGTTTGTACACCATCCCGGGCTGGATTACTAACCGGGCGATATCCCAAACGTGCAGGTTTGCATGAAGCCGTATTGTTTCCTTATTCCGAACATGGTCTGTCGGCCGATGAATTTACCATGGCAGAAATGTTCCGCCTGGCAGGATACAAAACCGCGTGTCTGGGCAAATGGCATTTAGGTCACAAGCAGCAATTTATGCCCAATAATCATGGCTTCGATTACTTTTTTGGTGTTCCGTATTCCAACGATATGGATAATCATTATTACAAACACATCGATTTTAAGGCACCACCCCTTCCCTTGTATCGAAACAGCCAGTTAGTAGATCAGGGCCCCGATCAAAAGTACCTCACTCAAATGTATACCGAAGAGGCAGTGGCATTTATTCAGAGGCAGCACAATGATCCGTTTTTTTTATATATCCCACACAATATGCCGCATTTGCCCTTGCATGTGTCCGACAGTTTTGCCGGGAAAAGTGAGCTGGGATTGTATGGCGATGTAATAATGGAACTGGACTGGAGTATGGGTGAAATTGTGGAAGCTTTAAAAAAGGAAGGAATATATGAAAATACAGTAATTGTTTTTACTTCAGATAACGGACCTCATGTTGGATCGGCAGTACCCTTGCGTGGTAAAAAAGCGACAACATGGGAAGGCGGACAACGTGTCCCGGGAATTATATCATGGCCCGAAAAAATACCCGGGGGAAGTGTTTGCGACGAGTTGGTGTCGACAATGGACTTATTCCCCACATTTGTAAAAATGATAAATGCTTCTGTTCCTGATGGTTTGGAATTTGATGGAATCGATATTTCAGAGCTATTGCAAAAACCAAATGATAAGAAACTTCCGGAGAGACCTTTTTTTTATTATTCACGTAATGGCAAATGTGAAGCCATTCGTTTGGGGAAATGGAAACTGCATATTGATAAGATAATTGGATGGAATGGAAAAGAAGAGTTTCCGGTATCATTATATAATTTGGAAACTGATATTTCGGAAAACGAAAACCTGGCTGCAAATAATCGCGAAATAGTAGATAAATTGAAATCGATGCTCATTGAATTTGACAAATCAATCGACTAAAATGTTCAAAATGCGAACAAATATGCTCTGCTGCACCTTACTCGTTTTATTAACGGTATCACTTTCCTGTTCAACAAAACAAGAAAAAGTTAAAAGAGATCATCCAAATATAATTTTGGTAATGTGCGATGACCTTGGTTGGGGTGATGTGGGATTTAATGGCAATAAAATAATTAAAACACCCAACCTTGATATGTTGGCATCGAAAGGTATTGCCTTTAATCGTTTTTATTCGGCTTCGGCGGTTTGTTCGCCAACGCGTGCGAGTTGTCTGACGGGTAGAAATCCATACCGGCTTGGAATTCCGAACGCCAACTCAGGCCGATTAAAAGAAGAAGAGATAACCATCCCCGAACTGCTCAAACAAAAAGGGTATTCTACAGGTCATTTCGGGAAATGGCATTTGGGGACTTTAACCACGAAGGTAAAGGATGCCAACCGTGGACGTCCTGGCGATTCGACACATTACAGTATTCCAACCATGCATGGTTATGATACTTATTTTACCACAGAATCGAAAGTGCCAACCTACGATCCGATGTTAAAACCGGCTGTTTTCGATACAGAAAAAGGGGAGAGTTTGCGTTATGGCTGGAGAGCGATTAAGGTTAAAAATGAAGCGGTAAAATATGGTACTCATTATTGGAAAGGCGAAGAGCTGGCGGAGACTGAAAATCTTGATGGCGACGACTCCGGAATTATTCTCGACCGTGCTATTCCTTTTATTGAAAAATCGGTGAAAGAAAACAATCCGTTTTTTTCAGTAATATGGATTCATACGCCACACCTGCCGGTTGTTGCCAGCCAGGAAATGATGAATGCCTATTCAGAATATTCGTATAAAGAGCAAATTTATTATGCTGCCATTTCGGCCATGGACAAACAAATGGGAAGGCTTTGGCATAAGCTTGAGGAACTGGGCGAATCAGATAATACCATGATTTGGTTCTGCTCCGATAATGGCCCGGAGAATGGCACCCCTGGAACATCAGGCCCTTTCCGGGAAAGAAAACGTTCGCTTTATGAAGGCGGTGTGCGGGTACCCGCTTTTTGTGTTTATCCCGATGGGATAAGGGCCGGACAAAAAACAAATTTCCCGTGTTTCACCAGCGATTATTTACCCACATTGGTTGATATGCTGCAGCTAAATTATCCTGAGGGAAGACCCATTGACGGGGTGAATTTGACCGAGGTTTTGAACGGGAAAATAAACCAGCGTGATGAAGCAATGGGTTTTCAATATGGCGGTAAGATGTCGTGGGTAACCCAGGAATACAAATTAATAAGTACCGATAAGGGGAAAACTTTTGAATTGTATAATTTGCTAAATGATAAAAGTGAAACCCGAAATATTATTACAGAAAAGCCAGAGCTGGCAAAACAGATGAAAGCAGATCTGATGACGTGGATCGATTCGTGTCAAAGATCTGAAAAAGGAGAGGATTATTAATCGTAAACAAAATAATTTATGAATCGGATAGTAGTAGTCTTACTATTTTTTGCTGCCTTGTCGGCATGTTCAAATCAAGAAAACAAGACAAGGCAACCCAACATTGTTTTTATTATGAGCGACGACCATGCTTACCAGGCAATTAGTGCTTACGGACATGGTTTGAACCACACCCCAAACATCGATCGTATTGCTGAAGAAGGTGCAGTTTTTACACGGGCTTATGTAACAAATTCAATTTGTGCGCCCAGCCGTGCAGTAATGCTTACAGGTAAACATAGCTTTGTAAACGGCAAAGTGGATAATGTTCAGGCTTTTAATTGGGACCAGGATAACTTTGCCAAAGAGCTGCAAAAGGCAGGTTACCAGACTGCAATGATTGGTAAAATACACCTTAATGGATTGCCACAGGGATTTGATTATTCAAATGTATTGCCGGGACAGGGACAGTATTATAATCCTGATTTTATTGAGAACGGTGAGAAAAAGCGCTATGAAGGATATTGCACCCAAATTACCACAGATATTGCTTTAGATTGGCTGAGAAACAAACGCGACCAGGAAAAACCTTTCCTGATGTTATATCATCAGAAAGCACCGCACCGTACCTGGATGCCTGAAAAGAAATACCTCGATCTTTTTGACGACAAGATCTTTACTCCTCCGGCTAATTTTTTCGATAATTATGAAAATCGTCCGGTGGCAGCCGAACACGAAATGGGAATATATGAACACATGGATTTGGTATACGACCTGAAAATGTTGGATAAAGAAGGGGATATACAGACAAAGTACCGCAAGTCTGCTCAAAATATGTATAATCGTATGAGTGAAGAACAGCGTAAGGCATGGGATGCGCATTATGATCCTTTAATAGAAGAATTCAAATCGCTGAATTTGGAAGGTAAAGATCTGGCACTTTGGAAATTCAACCGATACATGCGCGATTATTTGGCCACAATTCAATCGGTTGACGATGGAGTAGGCGAGGTGCTCGATTATTTAGAGGAGGCCGGTTTGGCAGAGAACACCATTGTAATATATACTTCCGACCAGGGATTTTACCTGGGCGAGCACGGCTGGTTCGACAAACGGTTTATGTATGAAGAGTCCTTCAGAACTCCACTGTTAATGCGTTACCCAAAGGAAATTAAGGCGGGGACTGTAGTCGATGAATTGATCCAAAATCTTGATTTTGCAGCTACCTTTTTAGATTACGCCGCAGCACCTGTTCCCGAAGATATTCAGGGCGAGTCGTTTCGTAAAATAGTTAGCGGCAGAAGCGAGGACTGGAGAGATGCCATTTATTATACCTATTACGAATACCCGGGAGAACACAATGTGCAACGTCATCATGGAGTTTGCACCGAACGGTTTAAGTTAATTCATTTTTATTACGATTCAGATACCTGGGAATTGTATGATCTGGAGAAAGATCCATCAGAGATGAATAATCTGTATAATCATCCTGATTATGCTGATGTACAAGAAGAAATGCACAAAAAGTTAATTGAAGTGAGAGAAAAATATGGCGACAGTGATGAAATGGATAAGAAGCATTTAGATCGTTTTTTGAACAAGTGAGAATATATAAAAAAAAGACAGGTCAAAAACCTGTCTTTTTTTTAGGGACATTTCTCTTCTTTGTTTCTTTCCCGGTATTTTCTGAACATATGCATCCTGAATTCACCTTCAGCTTTATAAAGCTGTAATACTTTTTTAGGAGGAAGAATTTTCAGGAATTCTTCGTTGTATTTTGTATTTAACGCTCCTTCTTTTTGCATATTACTGGCAATCTCGCGGGTGAGTTTAATGATTTCGTCATCTGAAATTTTTTCACCGGCCTCACGAACTTTCTGTTCCAATTCCCGGCGTTTCATTTGTGTTTCCGATTTTTCCTTATCCATTTGATTATAAACCGGCCAGAATTTTTGTGCCTCGGCCGGGCTTAAATCCAGGTTAGTGGTTAAAAAAGCAACCTTTTCGGCCTTGTATTTTTCCCAGCGTTCCTGGTTATGACCATCTCCGCGTTGAGCAAAAGCGGCCGACTGAACAAATAGAAGAATTGCAATTGTAAACAGAAATATTATTTGTTTCATCATGTAGTTAATTTTCAGTGAATTCAAAAATCTCGTAATCTGTGAAATTGGCATTTACGAATAAGACCAAATCATCGTTTGTAAAATCATTGCTGGCTTCGGTTTTTTCATCAAGCAAGGCAAAAAATGCATTCTCATCTAAATCTTCCAATACCTTTCTAAATTCGGCGTCGGGATATTCACTAATCTGTGCAACCTTATTCATCTCTTTTGGGATAAAGGTTTTCAGCGGAACATAAACAAGCATAAAAATGAGCGCAAAACTTGCAGCCAAACCCACCACCGGTTTTAAGATTTGTATAATGCGTGATTTTTTCTCTTTTGCCGGCTGTTTCTCGGCCTCAATTTTGGTGTGCATCCTTGCCGAAAAATCATCAAAATAATATTTAGGAGTACCAAAGGGAGTCTCCTTTTTAATTTTCGATAACTCAGGTGCTATATTTTTTAACTCATTCATTTTATCTATTGACTTCATTTTTCATAAAAGGTTTAAACTAAAACATTTCATCTGAATTATTTAAAAATTCCTCAACTTTTTTTGCTGCATGATGATAAGAGGCCTTAAGCGCTCCAACGGATGTATCGAGCACTTTTGACATATCATCGTATTTCATTTCATCAAAATATTTCATATTAAATACAAGTCGCTGTTTCTCGGGTAAACGTATAATTGCCTGCTGGAGTTTCCGTTGAATTTCATCACCTTCAAAGTACGGATCAGACATTAAGTTTTCCAACAGGTATTCGCTGATGTCATTCAAGGGCATCATGTTTCTTTTTTTCTTCGAATTCAGAAATGTTATCGACTCGTTGGTGGCGATTCTGTACAACCAGGTATATAAACTTGACTCTTCGCGAAATTTGTCGATGCTTCGCCATACTTTCATAAAGGTATTTTGCAGCACGTCGTCGGTATCATCGTGGTTCATCACCATTTTTCGGATATGCCAATATAATCGCTCCTGGTAAGTAACCACCAGTGTGTGAAATGCAAGGTCGCGTTTGTTCACATCTTTTAAATCAGCTATTATGTTTTTATCGGAATCCGGCATAAAACTTACAGTAAGACCTTAACTGCCTGCAAAGGTTTAAATTTATGCCAATAATAACTCCAAAATGACAGGAATTATTTAAGGAGTATCGAAAACTTTTGGAGGTGAGAAATCTAAATTCTGAAATTTAAGCCCTCTTTTTCGATTATCAATGCTTTGAATTAGAAATACCTGCAAAAAAAATTACCTTTGCACCGCAATTTTTAAAAAAATAAAATGGCTTTGAAATGTGGTATCGTTGGTTTGCCCAATGTTGGGAAATCGACACTTTTTAATTGTTTGTCGAGTGCGAAAGCGCAATCGGCAAATTTTCCTTTTTGTACAATCGAACCCAATATTGGTGTAATTACTGTTCCCGATGAGCGTTTGGCAAAGCTTGAAGCATTGGTGAATCCGCAACGGGTTTTACCTACCACCGTTGAAATTGTTGATATTGCCGGGTTGGTAAAGGGGGCCAGTAAAGGTGAAGGATTGGGAAATAAATTTCTTGGGAATATACGTGAAACCGATGCAATTATTCATGTCTTACGTTGTTTCGATAACGAAAATATTACACACGTCGATGAAACGATTGATCCGGTTCGCGACAAGGAAACCATAGACATTGAACTTCAGCTCAAAGACCTGGAAACTGTTGAAAGTCGCATTTCAAAAGTTGAAAAGCAGGCACGAACGGGTAATGATCCCGAGGCGAAGCGCATGTTCCGCATTCTGTCAACCTACAAAGAGGTGTTGATGCAAGGAAAATCGGCACGTACTGTCGAGGTTGATCCTGCCGATGCAAAAACGGTTGCTGGTTTGCAATTGCTTACCAATAAGCCCATTTTATATGTTTGTAATGTTGATGAACCTGCCGTGCTTAAGGGGAATAAGTACGTTAATGCGCTAAAAGAAGCCATTAAAGATGAAAATGCAGAAATGTTAATGATTGCTGCGGCCACCGAAGCCGATATTGCTGAACTGGATGATTACGATGAGCGCCAGATGTTCCTCGAAGATCTTGGCCTGGAAGAGTCGGGTGTAAATAAACTTATTAAAGCAGCATACACTTTATTGCAACTGGAAACTTATTTTACTGCCGGTGAAAAAGAAGTGCGTGCCTGGACATATCCCAGAGGTTACAAGGCTCCGCAAGCCGCAGGTGTTATCCATTCCGATTTCGAAAAAGGATTTATCCGTGCCGAAGTAATTAAATACGACGATTATGTTGCTCTAGGCTCGGAACAAGCTTGTAAAGAAGCCGGGAAAATGGCCGTCGAAGGTAAAGAATATTTGGTGCAGGACGGGGATATTATGCATTTCAGGTTTAACGTTTAAAAAGAAGATTTACCCGTTACCGGATAATAGTATCATAAAAAAAGGATTACTGAATAGACAGTAATCCTTTTTTAGTTTTAATAAAAACGTTTATTTTGGCTGTGGAGCGTCGCTCATATCTTTAATAATACCGTTTTTATCCACTTTGATTACAACATCTTTTGCAATCTCCAGGTGAATTACCGAATCTTTAATTTCAGATATCTTTCCGTAAATGCCACCGGTTGTAACTACCTTGTCGCCTTTCTTCAGGCTTTCACGAAACTGACGAGTTTCTTTCTGTCTTTTCATCTGAGGACGAATCATAAAAAAGTAGAAAACAACAACAATTAGTAGTAGTGGTAAGAAGCTCATTATTGGATTTGCGTCGCTACCATCCTGGGGTTGCATCATCAATAAAATACTATTCAACATGATTATAATTTTTAATTTTTAATGTCTAATAAATCATTTTTAACCTGGGCAAAAATAGCTAAATGTTTTAATTCTTTGCTATTTCCATAAATTTCAATCGTCTTAAACTCTTTTCCAACCAGGCCCGCGGTGTTAAATTCCACTTCAATTATCCCCTTTTCGCCTGGTTTTACGGCTCCTTTTTTGAAGTAAGTTGTTACACAGGCACAATCAGATTGAATGCTTTCAATTTCATAGTTGTGCAAGCCTGTATTGGTATATTCGAACGTAAAGAGAACGATTTCGCCAGCTTTCAAACGGCCAAAATCATGCACCTTCTCTTTAAATTCAATGCTTGTTTTTTCTACAGTGTACTGCGTATTTTTCTCTTTTTTGTCTGCAGGTTTATTCCCGCAAGCAAACAAGATTAAGCACAATACCGAAAGAACAAGTTTTTGCATTATTCTCCAATTAGTCCTCGTCCTTCTTTACTAATCATTTCACCGCGTTTCAGATCTTTCAACGTTTTATCCAAAATACCGTTTATGAAATTACGACTTTTTTCTGTACTGTAAAATTTCGAAAGTTCAATGTATTCGTTCATCGAAACTTTTGTGGGAATAGTAGGAAAATAAAGGAATTCGGCAATGGCCAACTGCATTATGAGTATATCCATAAAGGCAATCCGTTCCACGTCCCAGTTTCTCGAATGCTCCTTAATAAGCTGCCGAAGTTCATCATGGTTGATAATTGATTTTCGAATCAGGTCTTTGGTGAAATCTCTATCCTCCTGATCTTTAAACATTGCCATCAATTTCTGATCCGAATCCGAAAGTTCGTTAAAACGTTTAAGCGTTTTTGTGATCATTGAAATAACAAATTCTACATCATCGTTCCAGTAAATGCTTTGTTCCTCAAGTACGTTGTATAAATCTTCCGAAACCAGAATGATTTTGTTAAAAAGCTTTTCAATAAACTTCCGGTCGTCGAGATACGACCGGGTACTGTCTTTCATATACGTTTCATAGATGTCAGACTCGATCATCATTAAGTACAACTCTTTTACCAGCCCGGGATGTTCTTTCCAGCTTAATTTTTTTTGGTCCAAATAAACTTGAAGTTGTTTATTGTCTTTTAGTTGCTTAATCACCTGGTTTGAGATAAACTTGGTGTTTGGATTTAAGTCTTCAAGGGTAGGTTGGTGTTTGTTACGTTTTATTTCGATTCTGTTTTCAGCATAATCTGCAATTTCAATTATCAGGTCAAACAGATAGTGATATAAATCGTATGCTTTATGGATGCAGAAAAAGAGTTCTTTTTCGGTGTTATTAATTGACTTCTCTTCTGAAGAGTAATAGGCGTACAGCACTTGCAACACCTTGGTACGGATAATCCTTCTGCTAATCATTTCTAATGAACTTCGTATAAATTTCGCTGCAAAATTACATCTTTTTTTTAATGAATAAGAAGAAAAGAAAACAATTAACAGAACTTAAGTAAATGTAAATAATTTAACGCTTCAGAACAGGGTGTGTTTAAATGCTGTGATCTAAGGGAGTACCCTTTAAAATTGGTCGGTTCGGCTTTCATTCTCCCTGGGAAACTCAATCCCTTCATCGATGTTTTTTTCGTTTTCTGAAACCACCGACTCAGACTGCGGACTTTCCTCATCGTCTTCTTCTTCCAGTTCCCAGTCAAATTTTTCGCGCCGGATGGTGTATTTACGGTAGTAGAGTGCCAAAGCGATTCCCGATACGGCTCCCCATAAATGCCCTTCCCACGACACATCCGGATTTACTGGGAATATCCCCCAAATCATTCCTCCATAGAGAAAAACCACGATAACCGAAAGTGTCAGCAAACGGAGATCGTTTCTAATAATTCCGCTGATAAAATGAAAGGCTGCCATGGCATAGACAACACCGCTGGCGCCAATGTGCCAGGCCTCCCGGCCGGCCAGCCACACACAAATACCGGCCAAAAAATACATTTGAAAAAAAATGCGGTACGAAATACGCCGGTAGAAATAAATGAGCATAAACAACAAAATATAGAAGGGAACCGAATTGGAGATCAGATGGTCGAAGTCGGAATGAATAAATGGGGAGAAAAGCACTCCCTGCAAACCATTTGCATGAAGCGGGTAAACGCCCAGTTTTGTGAAATTTAATCCGGCGGACTGTTCAATAATTTCAATGATCCAAAAAGCCAGGATAAAAACAAGAGGAAACAGCAGGCTATGGATAAAAATCCGTTTCTCTATTTCCGGATCAAGCTTCCGGGGATTGCTTGGATAATAATTAAAGATGCTCATATTTTAGTTCTGGTTCAATCTTAAAATCCTGTAATTCATTGCAGCGGCGTTAGGTTTTATTAGAACAAAGAAC
>JBFEWU010000512.1:0-2768 GCA_041546215.1 Draconibacterium sp.
GTCGAAACGCAATGTGTCCACAAATCACTGTCATTAATAAGCAGTTTGTCATTTTTTAAACTTAAATCGGCTAAAATTGGATGATGGCTAAGTTCCGACCTGAAAGTTTCTTTCACTTTTTTGCCCTTTAATTCATATCCATAAAGGGTACCCTTCATCGTTGCAAAAAATAAGTGATTATCCTGGACTACTGGACGAGATCTAATCCAATCGTCGGCTTCAATGGTGAATAAAACCTCCCCACTATTAATATCGATCCCATAAACCTCTGTACTGGCAGAACCAACAACCACTAAATTGCCGTTAACATAAGGTGTTGAGAAATGCCTAAAAGCTTTACTTTCGACTTTAGTTTGAGCTTTCCACAGCAGCTCTCCGGTATTTTTATCCAAACAATAAAATATACCATCGTTAGCACCAAAGAAT
The DNA here is from genome assembly GCA_041546215.1 of Draconibacterium sp. Classification (GTDB taxonomy): domain Bacteria; phylum Bacteroidota; class Bacteroidia; order Bacteroidales; family Prolixibacteraceae; genus Draconibacterium. Next base: position 427 of record JBFEWU010000512.1, read on the forward strand.
AATTTATTGCCACTCACCTCAGCTTTACGATTAATACTTCCCTTTGCTCTAAATTGCCATTTTGCTTTGTTATTATAACCATGTCCATGAAATTTGTCAGCATCGAAAGCATACATAAAACCTGTTTGCGTTCCAATAAAGATGTTGTTGTTATCCAAAAATGGAGTGGCGAATGTAAATCCAACATTATATTCCCATCGTTTACGTCCGGTTTTTGTGTCGCAGCAAATCAAGCGATTAAAACCTTGTCCGATTGCCGGAGTCTCATGAATATCCTGTGTGCCGTGGGTATACACTGTATATTTTTCGTTGGCTGCAAAGGGTGCATTACCTGCTCGGTAATCGACATGCCCTGCCAACATATCTTTAGCAATTTCACCTGTTTCTTTATCGATAAATACAATTTCTTTAGTTGGCCCCTTGTTTCCTCGGGCGCCAAGCTCGCGATACATTACATACTTATCCAAAACAACAGGGGTTGATTGGTTATTGGGTGTATTGTACAATTGGTCGCCCATAATTTCAACAATTTGGTTGGTATGCCATATTTCCTCTCCCGTTTCCAAATTGAGACACCACATTAGGGTTCGCATTCCGGGAGATGACAAGTAAACCCTGTCGCCCTCAATTACCGGTTTCGATTCCCAGGCTAATCCTACCGGAAACTTCCAGGCTTTCTCTCCTTTTGCAGGACCTTTTGCTCCGGTGTAGCCATTCAATCCCTGATTGCCTTTATAGTGAGTCCAGGGTATGCCAGGTTCATTATAGGTTACCGTTTTATCCCTTGATTTTGTGATAGGTACCGAGTTCACCCCGAAGTTATTCTGAATGGAATCGAGAATGGCATATCCGCGATCAACGGCCTTTGTTAAACGAGCCATTTGTTCATCAGTGAAAGGTTGCGGCTTTCCATGATTGCGGTCAATGGTGTTCCACCAAATGTCTTTTCTAAAAGCTTCGTCGATGGGTAAATAGGCTTGCAAACGAGCGCCTTGCTGTTGCAAAGTAACTACCCATAACTTCATTTTAAGCGCTCTTAAATTGAAGTTTTCCCTGTTTGTAGGTTCTATTGCCACTTCTGCCCGGATATGGTCTAATTCCATATCGCCGCTTGAAACAAACGTCTGTTCCTGTGCATTAACAAAGACTATCATAAATACTAAACTTACCAAGAATAAAAGGCGAATAAAAAAAACAGACATCGTTGCAGGTTTTGGTTTACGCTTAGTTTATCCATTTACTTGTTTGCCAATTGCATGGCCAGTATATCGAATTTGACATCTGCTCCGGATGTTGTTCTGTTTTCATCAGAAATTGCAGCTTTAGCTAAAGCAAACGCCGAGGTATCAATAGATTTAAAATGCTGAACAATTTTTGTAAATTCATCACTGCTTTCACTTTCTACCAAACGATTTAGTAATCCAAGCTGCAAGGCTTTTCCCGATTCAATCCTTTCACTGAGAAAAATGACCTCTTTTGCTACTGACTCACCAAAAAGTCGGGTCATTCGGGTCATTCCACCCCATCCAGGCAACCATCCATGCTGTAATTCAGGACTTGAAAGAACGGCCCTTGCAGTTCCAATTCTAAAATCACAAGCTAAAGCTAGCTCCAAGCCGCCACCCATGGCATATCCGTCAATCAAAGCAATAGTGGGTTTTCCCAAATTTTCTATTTTATTAAATACAGAATTTCCCAATTCTATCCACCGAATCTCATCTTCTGGCTTCAGCTTTCTAAACTCTTTTAAATCGGCACCGGTCGAAAAGGCCCGTTCTCCAACACCTTTAATAATGACAACTTTTACTTTGTTTGAGTTTTCTGCTTTACAAATCGCATCATTCAGTTGGTTTAACATTTCAAAACCCATACAATTTAATTTGGATGGATTATTCAACTCCACAGTTAAAATCCCATCCTTTTGTCTTTCCAGTACTTTATTACTACTCATTTTTAACAAATGTAATTAACGAAACAACCTAACACTCTCAATCTCTAATGCATAAAGCGAAAATCGCCTGGCCAAGCCCATCACACACGAATATTACACGTGTAAAGTTAATCATATTTTAGATATTAACAAATAATTTGAAGCAATAATAATATCATAACCGATAATCTGAAGTCACTTCTGGCGAATAATTTCAACACCTGACAGGCATGTGAAAAAAAATAAAAAAACATCCTCATCTTACTTCATTATTATTTTTGATCTATTCGATGATGATTGATTGATCTAAACCAGGTAAAAAAAACAGATGTACACGTGTTCTTTAATCAAAAAACGCTAACTTTGAAACATGGCAGAACGAGTTTTATTGTTAAAAAATAAAATTACAAAA
>JBFEWU010000347.1:0-4979 GCA_041546215.1 Draconibacterium sp.
CCTCGGATTTTCAAATCAAATCTAACCAAATTAATTCTTGAGCCGGTCCGTCAAATGACGAACCGGCTCTTTTGATTTCTCGCTGAAATTGTAATCTGAAAACAAGAATAAATTATCCGGATATCCGGTTCGGAATCCTGCCCAAATCCTTTAGTATCAAATGATACCAACCAGATCACAATCTTGAGAAAAAGGTGCAACACAGGAAAAACAACTTGATTATAATTAGCAAAAAAAAGAGGAACCAATAAATTGATTCCTCTTTGTTATATGCCAGTTAAAAACTATGCTTGTGCTGTTGGTCCGCCAAAATTCATTGGCGGCATCATCGGATCAGATCCTGGTTTTACGTTTTTAATAGGGCCATGCATATTTTCAAATTTTGCAACATTGTCTTGCAAAGCCATTAACAAACGTTTTGCATGCTCCGGTGTTAGAATAACTCGTGATTTAACATTCGCCTTTGGAATACCGGGCATAATCCGGACAAAATCCACCACAAACTCTGAACTTGAATGGGTTATTACCGCAAGGTTCGAATAAGTTCCCTGCGCAACTTCCTCACTCAACTCAATATTTATTTGCTGTTGCTTTTGCTTATTATCTTCCATGATTACGTCGTTTAGTCGTTATCTGAATGTCTCATATCCACCAACCTGTCGTATTCTGATTTCGAACCTACCACAAGGTTTTTGTATTCTTTCAAACCGGTTCCTGCCGGGATCAGATGACCACAGATAACGTTCTCTTTCAACCCATCTAAATAATCAACTTTACCGTTAATAGCGGCTTCGTTAAGCACTTTAGTGGTTTCCTGGAACGATGCTGCAGACAACCAGCTGCGTGTTTGCAGTGCAGCTCTTGTTATTCCCTGAAGAACCTGGCTTGATGTTGCCGGAATTGCATCCCTCGCTTCAACCAATTTCTTATCTCGTCTTCTCAATTGTGAATTTTCATCACGTAATCTTCTTGCAGAAATAATCTGACCAGCTTTTAAACCTTCCGCATCACCCGGTTCAATCACTACCTTTTTAGCGTATATCCAGTCATTTTCTGAGAAAAATTCGTTTTTATCAACGATTTGTTTCTCCAGGAAACGAGTATCACCCGGATCAACAATTTCAACTTTACGCATCATCTGACGGATAATGATCTCAAAGTGTTTATCATTAATCTTAACACCCTGCATCCGGTATACATCCTGCACTTCATTTAAGATATACTCCTGTACGGCAGTAGGCCCTTTAATTGCAAGGATATCGGCAGGAGTAGTTGCCCCATCAGAAAGAGGAGTACCAGCCCTGATATAATCGTTTTCCTGAACAAGAATCTGACGAGAAAGTGGCACCAGGTATTTCTTAACATCACCGGTTTTGGTAGTTACAATAATTTCGCGGTTACCACGTTTGATTTTACCCAGTGAGATCTCACCATCAACCTCTGACACAACTGCTGGATTAGAAGGATTACGTGCCTCGAACAACTCGGTAACACGCGGAAGACCACCTGTGATATCACCTGCTTTACCTGCAGCTCGTGGAATCTTTACCAATACCTTTCCTGCATTAACTTCCTGTCCTTCTTCAACAGCAATATGACCCCCAACCGGAAGGTTGTAAGAACGAATCATATTGTTCTTTGCATCCATGATTTTTAGTGTCGGATTCTTGGTTTTATCCCTGGTCTCAGTAATTACCTTCTCGCTATAACCGGTTTGTTCATCCGATTCTTCACGAAATGTGATTCCTTCAATCAGGTTTTCGAATTCAATTTTACCATTGAATTCGGTAATAATTACACCGTTAAATGGATCCCACTCACAAACCAGCGTTCCTTTTCGGATTTCATCGCCATTTTTCACAAACAGCTTTGAACCGTATGGAAGAGGATGAGTTGACAGTGGAATATTTGTATTCTTATCAATAATCTTTAATTCGGCCAAACGACTTACCACAATTTCAACTTCCTTACCTTCTCCGTCGGTATATTTAACCGAACGTAATTCTTCAATGTCGCAGTATCCATCGTATTTCGACTCAACAGTTGATTGTGCAGAAATGTTACCCGCAATACCCCCTACGTGGAAAGTACGAAGCGTAAGCTGTGTCCCCGGTTCACCAATCGACTGGGCAGCAATAACTCCGGTTGCTTCACCTTTCTGAACTTTTCGTCCCGTGGCCAGGTTACGTCCGTAACACTTGGCACAAACACCTACTTTCGATTCGCAGGTCAGTACCGAACGAATTTCAACGGTCTCAATTGGTGAATCTTCAATTACTTTGGCAATGGCCTCAGTAATTTCTTCTCCTGATTTTATGATTAATTCACCGTTTAAGGGATGATAGATATCGTGTACACAAGTACGACCAATAATCCTTTCGAATAGTGAGGCAACAATTTCTTCGTTGTTCTTCACATCGGCAGCGACCAATCCTCGTAATGTTCCACAATCATCTTCCGAGATGATTACGTCTTGCGCAACGTCAACCAAACGACGGGTTAAATAACCCGCATCAGCTGTTTTAAGCGCGGTATCTGCCAAACCTTTACGAGCACCGTGAGTTGAAATAAAGTACTCCAGTACCGAAAGACCTTCTTTAAAGTTCGCGAGAATCGGGTTTTCTATAATCTGAGATCCCGTGGAACCTGATTTTTGTGGTTTGGCCATCAAACCCCTCATTCCGCAAAGCTGACGAATCTGCTCCTTCGATCCCCTTGCTCCCGAGTCGAGCATCATGTATATCGAATTGAATCCCTGGCGATCGGTACTAATGGTTTTCATTACCGATTGAGTAAGTTTCGAGTTGGCATGTGTCCAAATATCAATAACCTGGTTGTATCGTTCGTTGTTCGTAATGAAACCCATGTTATAGTTATTGATTACCTCCTCTACTTCGGTATATCCATCGCCAACAATTTCTGTTTTGTTTTCAGGAATAATAACATCGCCAAGGTTAAACGACAAACCACCACGGTATGCCATGTTATAACCAAGGTTTTTAATGTCATCAAGAAACTTGACCGTAATGGCATTACCGCAGGAATTGAATACATCGGTAATAATCGAACGTAACGATTTTTTGGTCAATAATTGGTTAACGTAACCTGCCTGACGTGGCACGAACTCGTTAAACATTACACGACCTACCGTAGTTTCAATCACGTGTTTGAAGTACTCGCCATTTTCATCAACGTCTTCAATTTTAACTTTTATAATCGCATGCAGATCAATGGCCTTTTCTTCGTAGGCTATCATCACCTCTTCTGCCGAGTAGAAGATCATACCCTCGCCACGACCTCCTTTACGAGGTTTGGTCATGTAGTACAGACCCAATACCATATCCTGTGATGGAACCTGGATAGGTGCACCGTTTGCAGGATTTAACAGGTTATGTGAAGCAAGCATTAACAGCTGAGCTTCCAGAATTGCAGCATTACCCAGTGGTAAATGAACGGCCATTTGGTCACCATCGAAGTCGGCGTTAAAACCTGTACATACCAATGGATGTAGTTGAATTGCTTTACCCTCGATCAAAACAGGCTGAAAAGCCTGAATGGAAAGCCTGTGCAGCGTGGGTGCCCTGTTTAATAGTACAGGATGTCCTTTCAATACATTTTCCAGAATTTCCCATACAACCGGATCTTTTCTGTCAACAATTTTTTTCGCCGACTTTACCGTTTTTACAATACCTCTTTCAATCAACTTACGAATTACAAAAGGCTTGTAAAGCTCTGCAGCCATATCTTTTGGAATCCCGCATTCGTGGATCTTCAAGGTAGGCCCCACAACGATTACCGAACGTGCAGAATAGTCGACACGTTTACCCAGCAGGTTTTGACGGAAACGTCCTTGCTTCCCTTTCAAGCTATCAGATAGCGATTTTAAAGCACGGTTATTTTCCGTTTTAACGGCATTTGCTTTTCTTGAATTATCGAATAACGAATCCACAGCTTCCTGCAACATTCGTTTCTCATTTCGAAGAATTACCTCTGGTGCCTTAATCTCAATCAATCGTTTAAGACGATTGTTACGAATAATCACCCTACGGTAAAGGTCATTCAAATCTGAGGTAGCAAAACGTCCGCCATCAAGTGGCACCAAAGGACGCAAGTCAGGAGGAATTACAGGTACAACCCTTACAATCATCCATTCAGGACGGTTTAGGTTTTTACTCGCTCTGAAAGCCTCAACAACCTGCAATCGCTTCAACGCTTCGTTTTTACGCTGTTGCGACGTTTCGGTATTTGCTTTATGACGTAAAGTGTACGAAAGCTCATCTAACTCCAGTCGTCCCAGAATTTCGAACAGAGCTTCGGCACCCATTTTAGCTATAAATTTATTTGGATCATCATCATCAAGAAACTGGTTTTCTTTTGGAAGCGTATCCAGAATATCCAAATACTCTTCTTCGGTTAAGAAATCCATTTGTTTCACACCATCCTCGGCTTTAACTCCAGCATTAATTACTAAGTATCGTTCGTAGTAAATAATAGTATCGAGCTTCTTGGTTGGTAGACCCAGCAAGTATCCAATTTTATTTGGCAACGATTTGAAATACCAAATGTGCGCAACCGGAACTACCAGGGAAATGTGTCCCATTCTTTCGCGACGTACTTTTTTCTCTGTAACTTCTACACCACAACGGTCGCAAACAATTCCTTTATAACGAATTCGTTTGTATTTACCGCAATGGCATTCATAATCTTTTACAGGTCCGAAAATACGTTCACAAAATAAACCGTCACGCTCGGGTTTATATGTTCTGTAGTTGATTGTTTCTGGTTTCAGTACTTCACCAAACGATCTTTCCAGAATTTCTTCAGGAGACGAAAGGCTAATTGAAACTTTTGCGAAACTACTTTTTGCTTTATTATCTTTTTTGAATGCCATAATTCAAATTAAATATCAATTAAAACTGCACCTTACTTATTCTACTCCATGCGAACGCTAAGACCTAAGCCTCTAAGCTCGTGAAGCA
>JBFEWU010000174.1:0-9863 GCA_041546215.1 Draconibacterium sp.
ATGGTGGTTGAGGATTAAGCCTTTGGAATAGTAGAATATCGGAGTATAAGAATAGTGGGATAGTGGAATCCATTGAGCAGGTGAGCCCAAGCCACCAGCTCAACTATCAAAGCCACTACGGGATCAGCGGTTTCCAACCGCTGTTTTACTCCCCGGAATCATTGATTGCAATGTTATGCCATCCATTGAGCAGGTGAGCCCAGGTCACCAGCTCAACTATCAAAGCCACTATGGGATCAGCGGTTTCCAACCGCTGTTTTACTTCCCTGAATCATTAATTGCAGTTATGCCATCCATTGAGCAGAAAGCGGCGGTTGGAAACCGCCGATCCCAAGCCCCGCGATGAATCCTCCTCTACCAACTTAAAGTGAATGCTTGAAGTTTTTATTCACCAGTCCTACAACCGCAAAGTCACAACTACTCGTGTAATTGAATTTTAAAAGTTCGAAAGAGAAGATTTTGGAAAGAATCGGGCCAACTCTAAAAACGAAGAAAGGGCAGTTCAACAACTGCCCTTTTACTAATGTTAACCCCCAAACACACATCGTGCTGAACGCACGATGTACAAATGAACAAAATTCCTCTGATTCTACAAAAACTTTTAATGAATATTTTTAAAAAAAGTTCAATTTCCCAACTACAATTGGGATTTATAACAAAATTTTAATCCCATTATGTGTTTACTTACACCTGCTTAAGCCCAATTTTAATACGGCAGCAGAATCTGTTATACTGTGGATCTCACAAAAATATTTGGTAAAATAAAGTGATGACAAATGTCTTGAACCGCTATTTTCTTTCCATGCAATCCGCAAATCCCCAGCAAAAAAACTACTTGCCAACCACTTACTCAAAACAATCGGATATCAACTTATTCATACAAACAATTCACTTTTATCGTGTAAAATCACCCCGTTTTTCTATTTTTGAGCAAATCAATTTAAAATACCATGCGTCTAAAGAATTTTTTTCTTCTTGCTACACTTTCTTTCACCTTATTCTCGTGCAAACAACAGGTAAATTGGAATCAGTACCTGGGACCAGACAGAAACAATACCATTACGGGTGTTGAGATCGCTCAAAGCTGGCCGGAAGAAGGTCCTGCAAAAATTTGGGAAAAAAAGCTGGGACCCGGTTATGGTGGAGCCAGCATTTTTGGCAACGAGGTATTTTTATTGGACAGGATAAAAGGGGAGTCTGACATCCTGCGATGTTTTGACCTGGAAAATGGAGATGAAAAATGGCAGTACGAGTACGAAGCAAAGGGAGAATTACCCTACCCGGGATCGAGGGCAGTACCTACGGTTGATGAAAACTATGTGTGGTGCGTTGGCCCGCACGGACACTTAAACTGTATTGATAAAAAATCGCATACTTCAATCTGGTCGCATGATTTACTGGAAGAATATGGCGGCGAAATCCAAACATGGGGATTTTCACTGTCGCCCATTGTTTACGACAATCTGGTGATTGTTGCTCCACAGGGTGAAAAAGCCGGTGTGGTGGCATTTAATAAATTAACGGGCGACGTGGTTTGGGAAAGCCGCCGTTTAACCGGAGTGCGCTTTCATGTATCTCCGGTGGTGGGAAAATACGGAGGCATTGACCAGGTAATCATGATCAGTTCCTGCGCAAAAGGCGATGGCTTAAGCACCGATGAGGTAGTTGCCTTTGAAATCTCAACAGGCAGGGAGCTGTGGAGCTACGATGGATTGAATTCTTTTGCCTGTATCGCCCCTCCGGCCGTTATCGACGAAAACAGACTGTTTTTAACTTCCTGTGCTTATAAAGACAAGTACGATCCCGTGGCCATTCTGCTGGAGATCTCCTGCGAAGGTGAAGACTTTCAACTGAAGGAAGTTTTTAGAAATGAAGATGCCGGCTGTAAAATGCATCCCGGAGTTGTGGCAGGCAATCATATTTACCTGAACAGTAATGGGCGACCCAATGAGATGGTTTGCCTTGATTTTGAAGGAAACAGAATTTGGGAAAAAGAATCGGCTCCCGGTTTTGAAATGGGATCGATAATTTTAATCGACGGATTAATCATTAACCAAAACGGGAAAAATGGCGACATCCATTTAATCGAACCAGGTGCTCAAGGCTATAAAGAACTGGGGAAAGCATCTTTCTTCGATTCTGATAAGTCAATGGCCTGGTCGCCCATGGCCTTTGCACAGGGCAAACTGCTGGTTCGCGATATGGAAAAGTTAGTGTGTGTTGATCTAAATCCGAAGATGAATTAAACACCCCATCAATATTATCGCCAGGTAAGTTATGTAAACGCTTCATATTATCCCCGCCTATTTCCGATTTACAGTCGAATATTGCCTTCCATGGCAGTATCCATCGTAATGGAGAATACAAACCATTCATATGCGGCCCATCGAAATGAGAAAAACAACTAAACCACTATTCATTGGAAATACATAGGTTTGAGATTCGAATGAAATTCGATGAATATATAATTAGACGGAAGACAGAAGTCCGAAGACGGAAGAAAAAGATACAACAATTTTTTAAAAACTTCGGTCTTCGGTCAAAAACAAAAGTTTATAGAAACTAAAGTAGTTGCAATAAATTGCAGGGTTTTAACCATTAACTTGAAAATAAAATGACCAGATCCAAGCTCCTCTGCTGTTTCTTATTTATACCCTTCCTCCTAAATGCACAACAGCCGGTTACCATTACCGAAGGGCACCGTAACAGCTACCCTTCGGTCAAAAGTAAATTCACATATACGGCTCTTGGAGGTAAACAATCTGCCTCAGCATCCGGGGTCTCAGCCGCAAAAGCTGAAGTTGCACGATTCAACATTGTACTCTCTGCCGATGGCCTGGATGTTTCAGGCACTGCCATTTCTAAAAATGATTTACTATCCGGGGCAAAACTGGTGGCATGGTCGGAAAACATAAACAATCTTGCCCTGGCTTCTAAGGCTGGTACTCCCGACACGGCAGCAAATGAAGACCTGATTAAATTTGTAAAGCATCTGTTAAAGTATTGGCAGATTAATAATTGTAAACAACAGGATATTTCCGGTCGGAATTATACATTTTATTGGGAGACATGGAAGGGCTGGATTTGCGCTTTGCCCGTTTTACAGGATTATGACAGCTCTCATGCAGGCTCTGAGCTGGCAAGGGAAGCACTTCATTTTATTAAGCAGGTTTACAAATACAATTCCATCCATGAGAATCCGTACAATGTCAACGACTTATCTTATTCTACGGGCGATTTTATTTATACCAACACACGGTTTTTATTCTGCATGGCTGCATTCAATCCAACTGTTGACGAACAAATAGCTGATTATATCCGTATTCAGCGGCTTTACGAGAATTATGCAAAACCGCGTGACGGCGGAATCTACTGGGGAAGTGGTATCTGGATTGATGGAACGTTTATGCATCATGGTTCGGTTCATTCAAGCTATCAATACCAGTTAAGGCAATGGATCGATGATATGTGGAAGATGAAAGATACGTCCTTTGAAATTAGTCTGGATGCCTATAATCACATCACAAAGGCGGTTTACACACTTTATCTGGAGTGTACCGATGGAAAAGCGCTGGGATATACCATTGGAGGCAGGAGCCCACTGGGTTCAGTACATAACTGGATGCTTGCACGCTCATACTTTGTTAAACTAATTAAATTAGGAGGAGCGCTTAAAGGGGACCAGGAATATGACCCGGTAATGGCGGCTAAATATAATTACCTGACGAATACGACCACATTTCCCGTTCACGCAGAAAACCTGGACGGCTTCTATCAATTAAACTATGCGGGAATGGGATTATACAGGGGGCGCAACAATACGAATCGATGGGTAGCAACCATGCGTGGATTAACAAGTAACAATTGGGGTGCTGAGTTTATCAATGGCCAGAATACCTTTGGCCGTTACCAGGCGCACGGGGTCCTGGAAATACTTTATGCTGCCGATCATGTAAAAGCCGCTTCCGGCTATCCGGATACCCCGGAATGGGATTGGAATGTGATACCCGGAACCACAACGGTCCACCATTGGCCAGATCCCTGGTATAGCATACAGGTTATAAACAGTTCTTCCTTTGCCTGGCAGAAAAAACGCTTTGTGGGAGCACTTTCCAACGGAAAAAGCGGAATATTTGCCATGGACTATGAGGAAGATCCCCGAAATGGGGGATGGGGAACTTCCTTTACCGTGATCGATAATTTAAAATTCAGAAAATCAGTGTTTTCACATAATAACCTGATGGTTTGCCTGGGATCTGACATTCAATCTGCCCCTACAAGCAACCGACCCACTGATACCATTTGCTCAAACCTGTTTCAGTTTGTATACAATCCAGAAGTTACATCCAGGGGACTGTATTTGAACAATTCATCGTCCATTAACAGCGACATCGATCAAAAAACCAGCTTATCTGATGGTAACTGGATTATATCCCCGGCCGGAACAGGCTTCCATATCCCTTCGCAAGCCGGAGCACTGCGTTTGATCAAAGGCACACAGTCGGTACCTGCTCATAATGTCTATCCGCGTAACTCTTCTGCAACAGAAGACACCTATGCACATAAAATGGTGTCTCAGTCAGTTGCCAAAGCCTGGATTGCCCATAACCGGACGAAGAGTTCTTACGAATACGTAGTGGTGCCAGGTACAACTCCCGCCGACATGCAATCCAGGGTGGTTAATTTCGGAAGTGGTAAGGGTATTTATTCAATTTTACAACAGGATTCAGTGGCTCATGTAATTCATTTTACGGAAGACAATACCAGCTGCTACGCGGTTTTTCAGGCAAGCAGTGCTTTGCCTGCCCCGCTTGTTTCGGCAAGCAAACCATGCTTATTACTTATAAAACCTGCCGGAGATTCTATAAACATATCCATTTGTACTCCGGATCTAAATCCCATAAGCGATGCATCACGCCCCAAAGGATGGCTGGCAGGTTTATCTGTAATTTCATTCTCAATTGAAGGAATCTGGCAATTATCTGGTGCAAGCAACAATGTCGCAGTTAAAAACATGGATGCTACTTCAACCACCATTGAGGTAGATCTTCAACATGGATTAAACGAATCATTTAAACTAATCCCAAAAGCTACATCAATAAAACCTATGCAGAAAAACGAGTCACAACTCAAGGTATTTCCTAATCCATGCGAAAGTGCACTGTATGTTCATGATGACTTATTTAGTTACAACGAGTGGAAGATTATAGATATAAGCGGGCGAACAATCAAAATGAGCAAATCCTCAATCAACGGAAGGATTGATGTATCTTCCTTAAATCCCGGCACATATCTCCTTGTAATCCATTCACCATCTACAAGCGAAGTAAAATCTGCCGTATTTGTTAAAAAATAGTGGATTATAACCAGGTCAGGCTCCATTGCCGTTCCGGTTGGTAACATGTCTATCACTGAATGCGAGCAATGGCATATTATCTCAGAACATGAGAATATTGCCCAAATAAGAACAGTCCGTTATCCACCGGAGTGCATCTGGAAAGCAAAAGAAGCAGCTCCAACAGCCCCGGCCAGGTCGCCATACCGGGCTTTTACGATTTCAGCTTTGTTACCTCCAGTGCGCCATTCGTATTTTGCCATCATTTCCTCCAGTGGCACAAATAAATCTTCGTTGGCTTCTGTGATCCCTCCGCCTAATATTATGGTTTCGGGTGATAATATGTTGGTTAATGATGCCAGAGCCACGGCCAGCTTATTCACCGACTTTAACCAAAGCTCTACGGCAAATTCATCTCCCCCGCGGTGTGCTTCAATTAATTCTTCCGTGGTTTTAAACTTTCCATTGCTGCGTTTTTCCAGGGTGCAATTTCCTATTGCATCCTCCAGGCTTCCGGGTGTTCCGATTATATCGGGTTCTCCCTGACTGTCGAGCGTAAGGTGTCCCAGATGTCCTGCCTTTTGAAAGGCTCCCTGGTACGGTTTACCGTCGATCAATATCCCTCCGCCAACACCTGTTCCCAGGGTTAGCATGATCACGTTCTTTTTGCCTTTTGCAGCCCCAAACTTTGCTTCCGCCATCATGGCTGCCACAGCATCGTTTAACACAAAAGCTTTGGTTCCCAGGAAATCGCTCCAGACAAAGTCTTCCAGTCCTTGCAGGCGCCCCGGCATAAAACCAATGGCAGAGTTTGTTTCATTGGGCAATCCGGGTGCCGATATTCCAATTACCGAAGCAACAGTATTTATCTCTTCCTGAACCCTTTGAACTGCTCCTTTTATGGCTCCTTTCCAAATCTTATCGTCGCCATCCCTGGTTGCTTCATGATGCTCGTACAATAGCTTACCCGACATGTCAACAGCTACCACTTTTATGTTGGTACCACCCAAATCAACGCCAATAATTATTTCTGTCATACTTTTAGAGATTCTTATAAATAACTAAACACCGGCGTTTTAGAGATCGCCATTAAACTCTTTCACCGCATTTACCAGGGCAACCAGGTTTTCAACCGGCACATTTGCCTGAATATTGTGAACGGTATTAAAAACATAACCACCGTCTTTGGCAAATATCCCGCACAGCCGAAGTACTTCTTCCCTGATTTTTTCAGGGGAATAATTGGGCAGAGCATGCTGTGTATCGATTCCCCCGCCCCAAAATACCAGGTCTTTCCCGTAGCTCTTTTTCAGGTGCAACGGATCCATGCCAGCTGCATTGATCTGCACCGGATTTATGATGTCAAACCCGGCTTCAATAAACTTTGGCATAAAAGATGAAACCGCACCACACGAATGCTTAAAGGTCTTCCAGCCTGTGTTCTCATGAATCCAGTTGTTGATTCGTTTGTAATAGGGCATCCATATATCGTCGAATTGTTCGGGTGCACAAAAGGTTGAATCCTGGGTTCCGAAATCGGTTCCGCATATAAACACCGCATCAATATTGTCGCCAATTACGGTATGTAAACGCCTCATGTTCTCCACGGCTATTTCCGATTGACGGTCGAATATGGCCTTTATGTAATCGGGCCGCATGATAATGCTCATGTACCATTCGGTAATATCGCGAATTCCCCTGGGCTTTTTTAATTTCATCCCCGGAATGTGCGCGATATCGCCCAGTGCTGTTCCTCCAAGCCCGGCTACCACAGCCTTTCCTGTTGCACGGGCTTTTTCAGCGGTTTCTTTCCAATAGGGCAAATCACTATCCGAAATCAATCCGTATTCCTCAAGGTTATCCCCGGGATCCAGATCTTCCTCCTTAAAAGGCTGCTGGCGAATAATGGCATCGAAAAAATAACCGGATTTGGGCATTTTTGCCGAAGCCTCCGCGGTGAGGTCACCCCCCGGAAAACTCAGTGTATCGCCGTTTGCATCGATACGGGTTTGAAAGGCCTCCGGCACCAAAATGCTTTGCCCCCAGGGTGTAAGATATTCCTTGAAAGGTGCGTGGTTGTAAAACCCAAAAGAACTGTTTCTCCCCCTGGCACCAACGGCATCCGAGCCCAGAATTTCCCTCAGCTCTTCGTCCACCTCTCCAAGCATCTGGTAAGGATCGATTACCCGCACCGGCTTTTTCTCCAGGCCATAATACTTCCTAAGATTCTCAATGGCCAGAACATGTATCCCGGTGGTTGAGGTAGCCCCAAAATCAACCATCATTTTATCGGGTTGTTTATGGTTTACCGTTAAATCAAATCGTTCTTTCGAGTTCATTATCCGTGCTAAAGCTGTGCTATTTTTATGTTTCGGAAGAGGATATTTGCCTCGCCGTGTTTCCCCTGAAAACCGATGTAACCTTTGGTAGGCAATTGGGCATATGGTTTTGGCAACCACGATGGGATATCAGAGCCATCGTGATTTTTGTCGGGCTTAGGGCATGTCGGGCAATTTCCAGCCATCCCTGTACTCATGTTTAATATATGCGCTTGCAGCTTCCAGTGCGTTAAACGTGGCATATTTCGTATTAAAATGCGGATGCCCTTCAATTACCTTAAACTCATCGGAGGTTATCACTTTTAATTCTTCGGAAGCTGAAATATTGGCAATCTGCATGTTTTCGGCATCCCATTGCAGGGATTTATTGAGCCCTTGCAAGCGAATGGCCAACACACCCAGGAGAACCATTTCATTGAACGGACCGGAATATCCGAAATGGGAAGTCCCCTCAACCCTGTTTTCGGGAGATTCCTTACACGCGCGTATCCAGTCTTGTTCATGAGGTCCGTCCACATAGCCCGTTGCCCCTTCAATGCGGCGCAGATACGGTGCAACATTTGGCTTGCGCCCCGAGCCTAAACGGGCATTGAAACCACCACATCCACAAATTAATGTGTCCTTCGTTCCCACAAACAAACATCCCCCCAGCCCGTCTTCCATCAGGTTTTCACCTTCCGGAACAAGGTCTGAAACGTTGGGCAATAAACCACCGTCGTACCAATAAACTTTTACGCGGGGCATGCCCACTTTTTTATATTTATCGCGGGCAGGAAAGGTAAATTCAACCGTTTCAGCCTGTGGTGCCGATTCAGTGTTTATGGCTGTTGAGCTACCCCGTACTTTTTCCGGATATCCCAACTTTAAGGATTGATAAACAGGATCGAGGACATGGCAAGCCATATCACCAAAGGCACCGGTACCAAAATCCCACCAGCCCCGCCAGTTCCATGGTGTGTAAATTTCATTGTACGGGCGCATGGGTGCCGGACCAATAAACTTGTCCCAGTCCAGAGAAGCAGGAGCGGTCATTGCAGTTGCCGGGCGCTGTAATCCCTGTGGCCAGATCGGACGGTCGGTCCAGGCATGGACTTCCTTTATTTCGCCGATCTCACCATTCCAGATCCATTCGCAGATTTCGCGCACTCCATAACCGGAATTTCCCTGGTTACCCATTTGAGTTGCTACCTGGTGTTTTTCTGCCAGTTTCGTTAATAACCTTGATTCATAAACCGAATGTGTCAATGGTTTTTGGCAATACACATGTTTGCCCATGGTTAAGGCAGTGGCCGCAACAATGGCATGGGTATGATCTGCTGTTGCCACCATCACGCCATCAATGGAATCGCCCATTTCATCGAACATCCTGCGCCAATCCCAGTACCGTTTCGCTTTTGGAAATTCCTTAAAACAATTCTCTGAATATTTCCAGTCCACATCGCATAAACCTGCAATATTTTCGCTACTCATCCCCACCAGGTTAGGATGTCCTTTCCCACCTACACCAACACCCACAATATTCATTTTGTCGCTGGGAGCCCTGTGGCCCAATCCTGCCACAGCAATATTCGGTATGATCGAAAAGCCGGCCGCTGCAGCTGCCGTATTTCTTATAAAATCTCTTCGTGTTTTGTTCTTCATTGGTTTATGATTTTATTTGATTATGCTACTCATTTAACCCGGAATATGCCATCCACCAAACTTTCCATCATACAAAGGCCGTATCCATGTTCAATCTGCTGAAATCGGATATTCATCCATATTCTTACCTGCCAGCCTTATTCACAAACTCAAAATAAATGGAAAAAAAAACCATTCTCAACTGTTTTTGTGCTATTATTATCTGTTATTTTGAACTCTATCGTATTGCAGTGAGTATTATTTCGCCGAATAGCAGATATCCATTTTGGGCTGTGATCGATAAATACTAAACCACTTTGCATAGGAAATTCATAGATCTAAGAATAGAATGGAAATCTAAAGAGAAAGAGAAAAAGGACGGAAGAACGAAGAAGCTGAAAGCTCAAAGCTCAAAGCTCAAAGGAAGAACGCTACAAAATGGGTATGGCGCAGCTGGGATGAGTTCTTATTTTGCACCGTGGCTTCAGCCCGGTGGCAAAAATTCGCAACCGCTGCTCAGGCTTTAGCCTTTAATTATTGAAAGCTGCGCCGTAGGCATCCCTTCGGGG